>JBDTQQ010000212.1:0-5087 GCA_039932075.1 Pseudarthrobacter sp.
CAGGTTCTCCCAGATCTTGTCGGTTCGTTCTCGGTCATGTTCCTGCCGGCGGAGGGCTCTGCCGAGAGTTTGCAGCCGTTCCCCGGCCAGGGTGGTTAGCTCGCCGTCGGTCATACTGTCCAGCGCTGCCTGCCGGGCCCCGGGAGGCCAGCCGGCCTCCGCCTCCGTGATCAGCCCGGTCGCTACCAGGCCACCGGCCGCGGCGACGCCGGCAGCCGAGGCCGTCGCGATGGCCAGTTCCGGGGTGAGCCGGTTGGCAGTCAGCTGCGCCGAATAGTTCTGCGGCGCGATCCCCGTGGCGGTCGAGACGCGGTGCCGCAGCTCGCCGTCGTCGATTGCCTCCACCCAGTCCCGCACGGATGTGGCATGCGGGGGCGGGACCAAGACCGCTGGTCCCGTACAGGGAAGGTCGGCGTCGGGGATCCCTGCATCGCCCAGGCCTGACTCTGCCGGTCCGCCCGGTTCAGCGACACCGCGCAGCAGGAGCGCCCGAAGGAGATCCACCGTGGAAATCTGGCTGACCAGTTCGGACCGGGTCGGCCGCAGCAGCGGGCTGGCGAGTTGCCGGAAGGAGTCAAAGCCGGCCAGCGCGGACAGAGGGTCGACGTGATAGGCACGGCTGATGCTCACCACGGTCGCCTCGGCCACCTTGCCCCGGACCAATTGCTGGGCCAGGGTGGTCCGCTTGATGCCAGCCGCCCTGCAGACATCAGAGGTACTCGTCTCGGGGGCGATATCGTGCAGCCAGCGCTGGAACGCCTTGGCAGGAATGGGCATATCGGCTCTCTGCTGAACGGATGATTGCTCTTGATTTTAGCCTGCCAGCGGCTGACGGTTTGATGCCGACATCGGAGTCGACTATGCTTGATCGTCGAGCCCGTTGGTCCGCACACCCCCCAAGTCCGGACCGGCGGGCTCTTTAGTGTCCCGGCACTTTTGCGGGCTGGCATGCTGCGGATTCCCCGCAATTCCGGCTAATTCAGGCGGGTTCCGCCAGCCGGGCGAGAGGACAGACCAAGCCATGACAGCAACCCTTGTTGCCAAAGACCTTTCCGGCGGCCACGACCACCGGACACTTTTCTCCAAGCTCTCCCTCACGGTAGCTCCCGGCGATGTTGTAGGCGTGGTCGGCGCCAACGGGGCCGGAAAGTCCACCCTGCTGCGCCTGCTGGCCGGAGTTGACCAGCCCCAGGACGGGAGCGTTAGCCTCGCCCCCGCCGATGCGTTTGTGGGCTGGCTCCCGCAGGAACACGAACGGATCGACGGCGAAACGGTGGCCGGCTACATCGGACGGCGCACCGGGTGCGCCCGGGCCACCCTGGACATGGAGTCCGCTGCGGACGCTCTTGGCAGCGGCGCCCCCGGCTCCGACGACGCTTATTCCCTCGCGTTCGACCGCTGGATGGCATCCGGCGCGGCGGACCTCGAGGAACGCATTCCGGCTGTCTTGGCCGACCTGGGGCTGGAAACCGGTCCGGAAGCCCCCATGACCGGCCTCTCCGGCGGCCAGGCCGCCCGGGTGGCTCTGGCCACCCTGCTGCTCAGCCGCTTCGACGTGGTGCTCCTGGATGAGCCCACGAACGATCTGGACCTGGCAGGACTGGCCAAGCTTGAGGCCTTTGTCCAAGGCCTGCGCGGCGGCGTGGTGCTGGTATCCCACGACCGTGAATTCCTGGCCCGCTGCGTCACCACCATCGTGGAACTGGACCTTGCCCAGAATTCCGTCGCTGTGTACGACGGCGGCTACGAAGCTTTCCTTGAAGAACGCGCGGTGGCCCGGCGCCACGCACGCGAAAAGTTCGAGGAGTTCGCCTCCACCAAGGCAGATCTGGTCTCCCGCGCCCGGACCCAGCGTGAGTGGAGCTCCCAGGGCGTTCGCAACGCCATGAAGAAGAGCCCGGACAATGACAAGATCCGCCGCGCCGCCAGCACCGAATCCTCCGAAAAGCAGGCCCAGAAAGTCCGGCAGATGGAGTCCCGGATCGCCCGGCTGGACGTAGTGGAAGAGCCGCGGAAGGAATGGCAGCTGCAGTTCAGCATCGGCCAGGCACCGCGGTCCAGTGCGGTGGTGGCCACCTTGCGTGACGCCGTCGTCAACCAGGGCGGCTTCACCCTGGGCCCGGTGAACCTGCAGCTGAACGCGGGGGAGCGGATCGGCATCACCGGCCCCAACGGCGCCGGCAAGTCCACGCTGCTGCGCCTGCTCCTGGGCGTCCAGGCACCGGACGCAGGCAATGCCGCCATGGGCGCCTCGGTGGCCATCGGCGAAATTGACCAGGCCCGCGGACTGCTGGCCGGCCACCTCAACCTGGCGGACGCCGTCGAAGCTGTCCTGCCGGACCTGACGCCGGCTGAAGTGCGAACCCTGCTGGCTAAATTCGGACTGAAAGCAGACCATACCGCCCGCCCCGTGGACTCCCTCTCGCCGGGCGAACGGACACGCGCAGCGCTGGCCCTGCTGCAGGCACGCGGCGTGAACCTGCTGGTCCTGGACGAACCAACGAACCACCTTGACCTGCCGGCCATCGAACAGCTGGAAGAAGCCCTGGAAAGCTACGAGGGTGCACTGCTGCTGGTTACCCACGACCGCAGGCTGCTCGAGAACGTGCGGCTGGATGTACGGTGGAATGTGGACAACGGCGTGGTCACCGAACTGTTGGGCCACGGCGCCCCGAAAGGCAACAACTCATGAGCATGGACCGGGTGGCCTGGAGCTCCCTCTACAACATCACGCGCGCCTCCAGCGGCTCGAAGCCGTTCTCGAAGGAGACGCTCAAGCGTGTGTTCACCTTCGCCCGGCCGCACAAGGGCAAGCTGATCGCCTTCGTACTGTTGTCCATCGTGATGGCCGTCCTGGCCGTCGCCACGCCGGTCCTGGCCGGCCAGGTGGTCGACGCAATCATCGCCGGCGCGGGCACCGACGTCGTCGTCTGGCTGGCCGTGCTGATCGCCATTGTGGCAGTCGCCGAAGCCGGGCTGGGACTGGTCACCCGCTGGCTTTCCTCCACGATCGGCGAGGGCGTGATCGTGGACCTCCGCACGAAGGTTTTCGACCACGTACAGAAGATGCCCATCGCCTTCTTCACCCGCACCCGCACTGGTGCCTTGGTGAGCCGCCTCAACACCGACGTGATCGGCGCGCAGTCGGCCTTCGCCGGCACCCTGTCCGGGGTCGTCAGCAACGTTGTGGCCCTCGCCCTGACCCTCGTGGTGATGCTGGGGAAGTCCTGGCTCATCACCGTGCTCGCCATGATCCTGCTGCCGCTCTTCCTGATCCCCGCCCGGCGCATGGGCTCGAAGCTGGCGGACCTTCGCCGCGAAGCTGCCGAGCACAACGCCTCCATGGGCACCCAGATGACCGAGCGGTTCTCCGCTCCGGGCGCCACGCTGGTGAAGCTCTTCGGCCGGCCGGATGAGGAATCCCGCGAGTTCGCCGTGCGGGCGGGCCGGGTGCGTGACATCGGCATCCGGACGGCCATGCTGCAGTTCACCTTCGTGACCGCCCTGACACTCGTCTCGGCGCTAGCCCTCGCGCTGGTCTACGGCCTTGGCGGCTTCCTGGCTTTGCAGGGGCAACTGGCCGCGGGCGATGTCGTGGTGCTGGCACTGCTGCTCACCCGCCTGTACGCGCCGCTCACGGCGCTTTCCAACGCCCGGGTCGAGATCATGAGCGCCCTGGTCAGCTTCGAGCGGGTCTTTGAGATCCTGGACCTCAAGCCGCTCATCGAGCAGAAGCCCGATGCTGTGTCATCTCCCTCCGGGCCGCTGTCCGTGGAGTTCGACGACGTCCGCTTCTCCTACCCTTCGGCCGACAAGGTCTCGCTCGCCTCGCTGGAGGACGTTTCCACCCTGGACACCCGCGGCGGCGAAGAGGTGCTGCACGGTATCAGCTTCCGTGTCGAACCCGGCCAGACCGTTGCCCTCGTCGGCTCCTCAGGGGCCGGAAAGTCGACGATCGCTCAGCTGCTCTCGCGCCTGTACGACGTGGATTCCGGTGCCGTCCGCTTTGGCGGGGCCACGTCCGGGACCGGCGTTGACGTCCGCGACCTCACCTTCGATTCGATGCGGCAGACCCTCGGCATGGTGACCCAGGACGGTCACCTGTTCCACGAGAGCATTGCCTCCAACCTGCGACTGGCCCGTCCGGACGCCAGCGACGAGCTCATGTGGGATGTCCTGCGGCAGGCCCGGCTGGAGACCATGGTCCGGTCCCTGCCCGACGGCCTGGACACCGTGGTGGGGGAGCGCGGCTACCGGCTTTCGGGCGGCGAACGCCAGCGGCTCACCATCGCCCGCCTGCTCATCGCGCAGCCGCGCGTCGTGATCCTGGACGAGGCCACCGCGGCCCTGGACTCGACCAACGAGGCTGCCGTCCAGGAGGCCCTCGGCGCAGCGCTCGAGGGGCGTACCGCCGTCGTGATTGCCCACCGTCTCTCGACCATCCGCGCCGCCGACGTCATCCTGGTGGTGGAGGACGGGCAGATCGTGGAACGCGGCACGCACACGGCCTTGCTGGCGGCCGAGGGGCGCTACGCAGAGCTGTACCGGACGCAGTTCGCCGAGGCCACCGCGGTGGCAGAGGAAGCCGTTCCCGAGTTCTAGGGCCCAGCGTTCCGCTACTTAGTTGGAGCCAGGGCGGGCGGCGGCGAGTTCCGGCAGGATGAAGTCCGTCAGGAGCGGGGCGAGGTCCGCGGGCGGCGGCGCACCCCGCTCAAGTTCCAGCTCAAGCGCTGCAAGGTCCAGCCAGCGGATCTCGGCGATTTCGGCCGACGCGCGGGCCGTCCAGGTGCCCGGGGCGAGGAACACCGTGGCTTCAATGTCGGTGGCGGCCTCGTTCGCGGCGTCGGCAATCCAGACACCCATCAGTTCGAGGTCGCGCGGCGCAACGATGATCCCCACTTCCTCCGCCAACTCCCGGGACGCAGCCTGGACGGCCGTCTCACCGGGTTCGGGCTTCCCGCCGGGGTGCATAAACATGGTGGTTCCGCGTTTGCGGACAGTCAGGAGCCGGCCTGCGTCGTCGAACACGCAGACGGCGGAGACAACAATGCGTGCTTTCACGGGGTCGAGCCTAGCCCGTTCATTGC
>JBDTQQ010000213.1:0-5086 GCA_039932075.1 Pseudarthrobacter sp.
AAAGATTTGCATCTCAGATAATGAGACGGCAATATCATTACATGGACAATTCTAGCGGCGTCGGTGTTATTGATAAAGCGGCCCATGTGCTTGACGCATTGGAGGCCGGGCCCACCACCCTGGCACAGCTGGTGGCCGCGACAGGACTGGCGCGGCCCACCGTCCATCGACTTGCCCTGGCCCTGATCCACCACCGCCTGGTCAGCCGCGATATCCAGGGCCGGTTCGTCCTGGGCAGCCGCCTGGTCGAGCTGGCATCCGCTGCCGGCGAGGACCGGCTCATTGCCTCCGCCGGACCCATCCTGATGCAGCTGCGCGACGCCACCGGCGAAAGCTCCCAGATCTTCCGGCGCCAGGGCGAATGGCGCGTCTGCGTCGCGTCCGCCGAGCGCCCCATCGGCCTGCGCGACACCATCCCCGTGGGCACCCAGCTGTCCATGAAAGCAGGCTCCGCCGCCCAGGTGCTGCTGGCTTGGGAAGACCACGACAGGCTCCTTGAGGGCCTGCAGGCCGCCCGCTTTACGCCCACCGTTTTGGCAGGCGTACGACGACGGGGCTGGGGACAGAGCCTCGGCGAACGTGAGCCCGGGGTTGCGTCAGTCTCGGCCCCCGTCCGGGGACCCTCCGGCCGTGTGATTGCCGCCGTCTCGATCTCCGGGCCGATCGAACGCCTGACCCGCCAGCCGGGCCGCCTCCATGCCGAGGTGGTCTGCAACGCCGGGCGGCTCCTCACCGAGGCACTGCGCAAGAACAACGACTGAGCCACTGCCGCAGCATCGCCGCCGGCGGCGTCACCGCCGGCCTGGCATGGCTAAGCTGTCCGCATGAACAGCTACGCAGTCTTCCTCCGCGGCATAAACGTTGGCGGGATCAACATCAAAATGGCGGAGCTTAGGGATGCACTCGCCGCTGCCGGATTCGAAGGCGTTAAGACGCTGTTGGCAAGCGGCAATGCCGTGCTTGCCAGCCCGGATGAGCCGGCGGCTGTCAAGCAGAAGTTCGAAAAATGCCTGCGCGATACTTTCGGCTATGACGCCTGGGTGGTTGTCCTCACCGCGCAACGGGTGGCCGAGCTGGTGGACGCCTGCCCGTACCCGGAAGACGACAAGGCCACCCACTCGTACATCACGCTCTCCTCGGACACTGCCAAGCTCGACGAGCTGGACGCGGCCGGGGCGGCACTGGACGGCGCGGAACAGAAGCGGCTCGGCCCTGAGGCCCTGGCATGGCTCGCTCCGGCCGGCGGGACGCTCGACAGCCCTTTCAGCAAGATCTCCGCCAAAGCGAAGTTCAAGGCGAGCACCACTACCCGGAACCTACGGACCCTGATCAAGGTCCGGGATGCCGCGGCCGCCTTGGCGCAATAGACCTTACGCTCCGCCTGCGGCTTTAAGAGCGGTATTGAAGGAACTCAGCCTGCTTACCTCGATTTCCACGGGCTCCACCACCAGTCCCCCGGCAACCTCTCCGACGGCCGCCCGGAGTCGTTTCCGTGCCTTGGCCGCCCGCGCCCTCGCCGCTCCCGCGCCAATGACTTTCCCGGTGAGAGCCAGGAAGATCCCCAGAACCACGCCGCCGGCGATCATCAGCGTGGGAAGGGGCCAGCCCTCCACCCTCGGCACTTCGGGCACGGGCAGCTGAAGGTACGCGAGTCCGGCCAGCACGCCGAGCCAGCCCAGACCACCGACCACTGTGGCCAGCGCAAGCCATTGGACCATGTTGAACACGCCCCACCACCAGGACTTCCGGAAGGTCATCAGGTCTGTCCCGGCGATGGCCTGGTCCAAGGCGTCCGGCAGCGCATCCCGCCCTTCACGGGCAGCACCGCGGATGGCCGCGCGCCACGGCCCCGGCGCACCCTCACTGGCCGCGTCCGCGAAATCACGGACTGCCGCATCTGTCCGGGCTCGTTCAGGGGCACCGGCGGGAGGGAGCGACGTGCGGTTGAGCTGGGATGGCGAGGAGCTCTTCAGGTTAAGTCGGCGCAGCGGATCGGGCCTGAAGCGCAGCAGCCACCTGGTGGCGGGCCACCCGGTGCGGCGCGTCGATTCCAGACGGTAGGACGTGGCCACGGCATTGACCACCAGCGGCACATTGGCTGCTGTGGCCAGCTCGTCTGTGAGCCGTGAAGTGGATGAGGGCCTGACGCCGGCTGCCTCACCCGCACCTGAGACGTCACTGAGTTGGCGGGAGGCGCGCGTGACGTCGGCACCCAGCCGTTGCGATAGCGCTTGGCGCTGCGTCACCACCCCACGGATGGCGCTCCGGACCTTGTCCACGCCTTTGCCCGTCAGTGCGGAGGCGCCCAGGACCTGCACCTTGCCCAGTCCGTCGCGTGCGAGAATCCCTTTGAGCGACTCCAACACCGGCTCGACGTCCCGTTCGGGCAACCGGTCCACCTGGTTCAGCACCACCAGGGTTACGGCTCCGTGGGCGGCCAGCGGCTTCAGGAAGTCGTTGTGCACGGCAGCGTCGGCGTATTTTTGCGGATCAAGCACCCAGACCAGGACATCAACCAGGCCCACCATGCGCTCCACGATCTCGCGGTTGGCCGCCCGGGTGGAATCGAAGTCCGGCAGGTCCAGCAGGATCAGCCCTGTGGCCTCGTCAGCGAAACCTGAAACAGGAACGGCATGGTGCCGGTTACGCACCTCCAGCCAGTCGAGCAACGGCGCGCTGCCGTCCGCTCCCCAGACGCCTGCCAAAGGTTCCGACGTGGTTGGCCGGCGGG
Source organism: Pseudarthrobacter sp. (assembly GCA_039932075.1). Classification (GTDB taxonomy): domain Bacteria; phylum Actinomycetota; class Actinomycetes; order Actinomycetales; family Micrococcaceae; genus Arthrobacter. The sequence goes on from JBDTQQ010000213.1 coordinate 2,732, forward strand.
CTGCCGCCGTCGCGATTTCAGCGCCACTGACCGCATTGAATAGTGACGACTTCCCGCTGCCGGTGGCACCGAAGAAGCCCACCACGGTGTGCTCGGCGGACAGTGACCGCCGCGAGCTGGCACGGTCAAGGAGCTGGCGCACCTCGTCCAGGGAAGCATCGGGCAGGACCCCCTCCGCCAGTTCCCGCGCGTCGTTCAGGGCCGCGAGCCTGCGGTCCAGCTGCGACGCTTCCCGGGCAGCGCCGTGGCGGCTCATGTGCGCTCCGCCAGCCGGCCGAGGTCTGCGGAATGGGCCGCGAGGGCGTGGGAGGCATCCGTGCCGCCCGCCGGGAGGCGCTCGAGGAACTTCTGCTGCTCTGCCTGCAGCAACCGCTGGCAGCGGGCATGGAGGTCATCCCTGGCCGTCTGGGCAAGCCTGCGGACGGCGTCCTCACCGAAGACAGCTTCGAGCAGTCTCTGACCCACGACGGCGGTGCCACCCGCAACGCCGATCTCAAGCCCGGTGAGACCGGCCGTCATGGAAAACACCACGATCATCAGGGCGGCGCCGAGCCCGTTGACCCCGAACGAGAGCCACCGGGCCTGGGTGCGCTTCTCCTGCCCCTCCGTGCGGATCAGTTCCATCAGGCCGGCCTGCCAGGCCCTGATCTCGGCAGCGGCCACGTCGGCGAACCCCGGGCTGGTTCCGGACAGGTCATCGGTACCCAACAACGCGCGGCCGGCCGGGTCCGAGCGCCAGCGCTGGTCCGTGTCTTCGCCGGCGTTGGCGGCTTCATCCAGAATGACGGCCTGCAGACCCGTCTCGATGGCCACTTCAACTCGGACGGCAGGTGTGGGTTCACCCCGGAAGAACGCCCCCAACCGGTCACGCAGCCGTCCAATGTTCTGCTCCAAGGTCCGGAAGAACTCACCTGTCCCAACAAAGTCCTGCCAGCGCGCCAGCACTTCGCCGCGAAGCAGCGCACCGTCTTTGGTGGCGTCCAGGATCCTGGCAACCGCATCGCGGTAAGCGGCCTCCGCGTCAGCCCGGAGCGACGCCGCGACGCGCTCCTGACCGTGGGCTGCCTCAGCCACAGCGCCGACCCTCAACGCCAGGGCCTTTACCGTCCCATTCAGCGTCCGGCGAGCAATCTCCGAACGTCCCGCAGCATCAGCCGCAAGGTCCCGCAGCCAAACCTGCAGCGGCTGCACGGAACGGGGCGGCAGCATGCCCAGGTCATCCAGGTCCGTCTCGGGCACGACGAACAGCGCGGCCGCCCCTAGTCCTTCCTTTTGCAGCAGCCCGCGGAGGTCGGCACTGACTTCGGCTTCGGCCTCGGCAGGCACGCGGTCCAGCACGACGGCAACCATGATGTCCCTTGAGGATGCGTCCAGCAGCAGCTTCCAAGGGACCGCGTCCGCATAGCGGTTGGCCGTGGTGACGAAGAGCCAGAGGTCAGCGGCGGCAAGCAGTTGCCCGGCCAGCCTGCGGTTGTCATCGGAAATGGAATCGACGTCGGGAGCGTCCAACAGCGCGATGCCCTGGGGAACTGCCTGGTCTGCCACCAGCACCAGGGAGGAAATAGCCTCAGCGTCGGGTGTTGCACCAGCTCGGCTTGCCGGGAGGGGTTCCGACGATACGGTGCCGCGGATCCGGCTGAGGGTGGGCAACACGCGTTGGCCTTCGAACCAGCCGGCATCGGCGGGATGGTGCAACAGGATGGGTTGGCGAGTGGTGGGCCTGATGGCCCCGGAACGAGTGACTGGGTGCCCCACCAGGGCGTTCACCAGTGTTGACTTGCCGGCGCCTGTGGAACCCCCGACGACGGCGAGCAGCGGGGCGTCCAGGCTGCGGTAACGCGGGAGGATGTAGTCATCCAGTTGGGCCACCGCGTTGCGGACCGCCGTCCGGGCCTGCCCCACGTCCGCCAGGGCCAGCGGCAATGACACGGAGGCAAGGTCCTCCCGCACCGCCTCGAGCAGTTCCACGGCGGCCTGTGCAGCGTGGTCCCCCGGGCGGGCTGGCTGGCCGCGTGGCGCGCGCGGCGGGAGCGGTGGAGGCTTTGCAGAACCGTCGGAGGAGCTCACAGCATCATCATGCCAGTTCAGGTGGCGATCCCGGCCGCGCATCACGTATTCAGACAAAGAAAAACGGTCCCGGGCTGATGCCCGGGACCGTCATATCGTGACCCCAGCGGGATTCGAACCCGCGTTACCGCCGTGAGAGGGCAGCGTACTAGGCCGCTATACGATGGGGCCGCGTACTCTCCAGAACAGCATTCCTGCCGTCCGCGCTCAGTGATTATTTCATCCACTCAGCAAGCTGGGATACCAGGACTCGAACCTAGAATGACGGTACCAGAAACCGTAGTGTTG
>JBDTQQ010000214.1:0-5080 GCA_039932075.1 Pseudarthrobacter sp.
GTCCTTGAGGACAACGTGGACCAGAACATCCTGCTCCTGAACGACAGGCAGCGGGTGGCCGAGTGGAGCCCGAGTTATGAGCGCCTGATGGACTGGCTGGAGAAGTCCGCGGACCTGAAGCGTGACCTTGAGGCGTTGCCGAGCACGGAAACCCTGCAAGAGCGGCTTAGCCAGGGCCAGGGGCTGACATCGCCGGAGCTTTCGGTGCTGGCGGCCTACGCGAAAATTGAGCTTGCTTCGGCGCTGCGTGACAGCAACCTGGCCGATGATCCGTGGTTCCGGGCCACGCTGCGCGCGTACTTCCCGGCGCAGTTGCGGCAACGGTTCGACGCTGAACTGGACACCCATCCGCTGCGGCGCGAGATCATCGCCACGGTGGTGGCCAACGACATGATCAACATGGGCGGCATCACTTTCGCGTTCCGGACCATGGAGGAGACCTCGGCCACGGAAGTAGCTGTGGCCAAAGCCTTCGTGGCACTCCGTGAAGTTTTTGAACTGAACGTCATGGTGGACCAACTTAACAGCCTCCCGGCGTCGTTCCCCACCGAGCACTGGAGTGCCGTCCACCTGGACATCCGGCGCATCCTGGACCGGGCGGTCCGGTGGCTGCTGGCCCAGGGCGACAGCTCGCGTCCCATCGCGGACACGGTCGCCGAGTTCAAACCGCTCCTGGATCCAATGCGCGGGCGGCTGCTGGAATACCTCCGGGGCGACGACCGCGAGCGGGTGGCTGGCTGGCTGGAGAAGGGACTCGGGTGGGAACTTCCGGGAGACCTGGCGATGCGGTGGGCTGAGCTCTTCGAGAGCTTCGTCCTGCTGGACATCGCCAAAATCGTGCACGCCCGCAAGGAACCGGTGGAGGAGATCGCGTCGGTGTATTACACGGTGTTCAACCGGTTCCACGCCGACGCGCTCCTGGAGCGGATCACCAGCCTCCCGCGCCGGGACCGCTGGCAGGCGTTGGCGCGGGCAGCGCTGCGTGATGACCTGTATTCCACAATTACGGACATGACGACGGCGGTGCTTGAGTCGACGGGGTCTGAGGACTCCGCGGAGAACCGGCTGAAGGATTGGGAAGGCCAGAATGCCGAGCAGTTGGGCAGGGCGAAGAGCATGTTCGATGAGGTCAACGCGCTTGAGGCCGACGACATGGCCTCACTGTCGGTAGCATTGAGGCTCTTGAGGTCAATCGTCCGACGCTAGGGATCCTGGCGTCGCAACTGGAGGTGCAGTGGCAATCTTTACGGACCCCATCAGGGAACATGCTGATTTCGGGCCGGGCGATGCCGAATGGCTGCACCTCCTGGTGGGTGACTGGCAGATGGTTGCGGACCTGGCATTCGCGGACCTGGCGTTGTGGTTCCCGCACCCGGACCACGGCTATGTGGCGCTGGCCCATGTGCGGCCCTCAACCACGCACACGGTCTTCCACGGTGACTTTGTGGGGGAACCCATCCGGGCCGACCTTCAGCCGCTGGTGGACAAGGCTTGGGAAAGCCGGGCCATTGAACGGTCCAGCGAGACCAACTGGAGCTCGGACATGGCGTTGCGGGTGGAGGCTGTGCCGATGGTCCGCAACGGCCGGACCCTGGCTGTGGTGACCACTCACATGGACCTGTCCAGTTCCCGGATGCCCTCCCGACTGGAGCTCACGTACCGGCAGTGCGCCTACGATCTTCTCCGCATGGGAACACTGGGGCTGTGGCCGGACTTCGCGTCGCCTACCGGGTCACGCCGCGGTGCGCCGCGTGTGGGGGACGGGCTGATCAGGCTCGATGCCGAGGGGATCGTACAGTACGCGAGTCCCAACGGTGTGTCCGCTTTCCGGCGGCTCGGCGACGGCGAGTCGCTGGAAGGCAGGTCGCTGGCTGAAGTGACCGCCGGCCTGTTGAAGGACCGGCGCCTGGTGGACGAGACACTTCCGCTGGTGGTCACCGGGCGGATGCCGTGGCGCAGCGAGATTGAATCCCGTGGCGTCAGCCTGTCCCTGCGGGCCATTCCCCTGCGCGATGAGCAGCAGCGCTTTGGCGCGCTGGTGCTGTGCCGGGACGTTTCGGAACTGCGGCGCCGGGAGATGGAGCTCGTCACCAAGGACGCCACCATCCGCGAGATCCACCACCGGGTGAAGAACAACCTGCAGACAGTGGCTGCCCTGCTGCGGATGCAGTCCCGGCGGATGGTCAGCGACGAGGCCAAACAGGGACTGGAGCAGGCGATGCGCCGAGTGGCCACCATCGCCCTGGTTCATGAGACCCTTTCCCAGGGCCTCGCGCAGAGCGTGGACTTTGACGAACTCATCGGCCGCCAGTTCAGGCTGTCGGCGGAAGTCGCATCACCCTCCCAGCAGGTCAAGACCGAGCGTTCCGGGCTGTTCGGCGAACTGCCCAGTGACTTCGCCACCCCGCTGGCACTGGTGATCAACGAACTGGTGACCAACGCCGTCGAGCATGGTCTGGAGGGACGCACGGGAACTGTGTGGCTCATCGCGGACCGTTCCGAGGAGGAAGACGGTGAGGAGTTGCTGACTGTGACCATTGCCGACGACGGCGTGGGGCTGCCGGATACGCCGCACGTTGAGGGGCTGGGGCTGCAGATCGTCCGGACGCTTGTCACCAGTGAGCTGGGCGGCACCATCCAGTGGCAACCCCGTGAGGGCGGCGGTACGGCTGTCCAGATCCGCCTGAGCCTGGCCCCGAGGTAAAGCTGTGATTTAACGGCGATGGCCGCGACCCGGATGAGGGTCGCGGCCATCGCTTTGTGCAAGCCGTTAGTGCGGTTTGGGCCCGCGCCGTTGTGCAGGCGCCGGTGGGCTTTGTGCCTAGGAGGCGCGGCGTGCCCTGGCGGCCCGGCGCTTGAGGGCGCGGCGCTCGTCTTCGCTCATGCCGCCCCAGACGCCGGCGTCCTGGCCGGACTCGAGGGCCCACTGAAGGCAGGTGTCAACGACTGGGCAGCGGCGGCATACGCTTTTGGCTTCCTCAATCTGGAGGAGCGCAGGCCCTGTGTTTCCTACGGGGAAAAACAGTTCCGGGTCCTTGTCAAGGCACGCTGCGCGGTTACGCCAATCCATGCTGATCAGTTGCTCCAATTCTGGGAAAAGCCGTTTGTGAAATTATTCACTAGGGGCTACAAAGGAAAAGGGCCCTGCGGGGCCCCATCGGTCATCTTCATCAAGATTGTCATGTTAACGCCGTGTAAACAAGGGGTAATACAGCTTGAAATCCCCGGATCCCTGAGCGATACATCACATCCGTGTTGCCGACCCCCACCACTGTCCGACTATGTCCGGTATGGTGCCAGTGTGTCAAGAGCCCCCCAAAACCCTTCAGATCCGTTGCCCGAGCCTGACCACGGAAACCCGAGTTCAGGAGGGGGAACGGACCCGGCTCCTGTGCGCCCCTCCGGAATCCTGGTGATCGCCTTGATTGTCGCGGCAGAGGCCACAGCTCTTTTGGTGGCCGCAGGCTGGTACGGCTATGAGCTCGTGACGGGCGCGCCGGTGCTTTCTTTCTGGGGCGCCATGTTCACCCTGGGCCTGCTGCTGGCCTTCTCTGCCTGGCTCTTCTCGGTGGGACACTTCCTCTTCCGGGGGCTCCGATGGACAAGGGCTGCTGCGCTGGTTGCCCAGCTGTTTGTCCTGACCATCGGCTTTCCCACGCTCACGGCCGGCGTGGTGTTGGCCGGTCTGGCCATGCTCCTGCCGGCTTTGACGGCCATCGTGCTGCTTTTCGATAAGCGTGTCATCAGCTATGCATCGCGGACCGGCGGGCTGCCCCCGGCACTCTAAAGCTCGAAGGACTTTTTAGCGCTGACCTGTCGTAGGCTTCGTTCCCTTGCCAGCGTCATGGGGCACCGCTAGTGCGCCAGGCCTTGCGGGGTCTCGTCCGGTGGTACCCAGCCCAACTGGACAGCCAGGGCGCGGCCGTTCTGGATGACGGCACTCCGCCCGGGCGGAGGGTTTGGTTCGGCCTCAAACCGCACCCCGAAGAGATCGCCGTCCAAGAACGTCCGGGGAGCGATCAGCACGCCGGTACCCAGATTGCGCGCCTGGAGCGTGAGGGGAACCCGTTGGGTGAGCGTCGGACTGAAGCCCGCCGTCATGACCACAGTGAGTCCGAGGGCGTTCAGCTCGGCGAGCTGGCGGTTCACGTCGTACGGCAAGAGGTCTGCATCGTCCACTAAGGCCACGGATCCCTTGTCGAGACCCCCGGTCGATGCGCGGTTGAGGACTTCGGACCAGTAGGCGGACGGCTCGGCCTCCGGTTGGGGCCTTAACCAAGGTCCTGCATCGGGGTTGAGAGCTGGCAGCAGCCGCAGCAACGCTGATTTCCCCGACCCCGGGGCGCCCAACACAGCCAGGACTGCGCCTGTTGGCACCCGGACGGAGACCGGTTCGAGTTCGTCGCCGCCCACACCTATCCGGAGAAGGCCGGGCGTTTGTCCAACCCTGGCGGTTACCCCGTCAGCCCTACGGCCGGGCGTGCCATCTGGGCGTGGGGTGTCAGCTTTGTCGAAGATGTGGGCTGCGGGAACCATGAATGGCAGTGGCTCAACGCGGAACGGCCGGTTGGCCGCGGTAGTTCTCTGTGAGTGGCCGCCTATCGTCCAGTCTGTTTCAGGTCTGGCAGTGTAGAACTGGCAGACTGCAGTTTTCCCGGCCGATACGGCGCCCATCGCGACGGCCCGACCCACCACAGATGGAGTCGGAGGCAGTTTGGGCCAGGCAATCCGGCTCTCTTCGCTTGAACCGGTGGGGAAATAGACACGGTTGGGAATGGCGGCGAAGAACCTTGCGGTGACGAGTTCCCGCTGGCCGGAGATGATCACTGTAATGCCGGCCCTGCCACCGTCGCGGACCAGGTCGTGGACCAGGTCCTCCGCCCAGGCGAGCGGTCCGGAGCGAAAGGCCGATGCCCAGGAACCCCAGCCGGTGATCAGCAGAGCGAGCGGCGTGGCAACGGCCGCGGGATCGGCTAGCCGACTCAATTGCTCCTGTGCCAGGCGCTCCAGAATGCGGACGGCCCGGCGAAGCTCGTGCAGCCCCGCCCTGGCTCCCACCCGGCCGTGTGAGGCCGGCCCT
>JBDTQQ010000215.1:0-5069 GCA_039932075.1 Pseudarthrobacter sp.
ATATCCCGGCACTGGTAAGGGACGGCTTCCGTGGGCGCGTCCACGCCACTGCGGCCACGACAGAACTGTGCACGCTCCTTCTTCCTGACAGCGGACACCTCCAGGAAGAAGAAGCACGGTATGCCGACCTCCACGACTATTCGTCGCATCACCCGCCCCTCCCGGTCTACACCGCCGCTGACGCTGTGCGGTCCCTGAACAGCTTCGTCGGGCACGATTTTGATACCCGCATAGATCTTGGGGGCGGCATCAATGCCACTTTTGTGCCGGCGGGTCACATCCTTGGTGCCGCCCAAATTCGGCTGACCGCGCAGGGTGTGCAGGTGCATTTCACCGGGGACCTCGGCAGACCCAACGATCCTTTGATGCGACCGCCACGGGCACTTGAGGCCACGGACATCCTGGTGGCCGAGTCCACGTATGGCAACCGGGCGCACCCGGGGACGGATCCGGAGGACGAGTTGGGCGAAGTCATCGTCAGGGCAGCCAATCGGGGAGGGGTTGTCCTCGTGGCGGCCTCCGCCGTTGGAAGGGCAGAGACCCTGATGCTTCATCTTTCGCGCCTCCGGCGGCGCCAGGCTATTCCGGACATCCCTATTTACCTCAACAGCCCCATGGCCATCGACGCTTCCGGCATGTACCAGAGGCACCCCGAAGAACACCGGCTGCAGGAACGCGAGTACAAAGACATGTACCGGGTGGCTATCATGACCCGGAGCGTGGACGATTCAAAACTTCTGAACCTGCGCGGTGGCCCCATGGTCATCATCCCGGCGAGCGGCATGCTCACAGGAGGCCGCATTCTGCACCACCTGCAAGCTTACGCAGCTGACCCTAGGAACGTGGTGGTGCTCAGCGGATACCAGGCTGCGGGAACCCGTGGTGCCGCGCTCGCGGGCGGTGCCAGGCAATTGCGGATCTTCGGCCAGGATCTTACCGTCAAGGCCGAAGTGGTGATGCTGGAGACGCTTTCGGCTCATGCGGATTCAAACGAGATGATCAACTGGATGCATAAAGTCCCGCGTGCTCCGAGGATGACCTACGTCACCCACGGGGAGCCGGATGCATCCGACTCCCTACGGGTCCGCATCAGACGTGAACTGGGCTGGAACGTTCGAGTTCCTGAGCACCTTGAAGCTGTATCGCTCAAGCACCCGCGCTGAAGAGGCTTGCAGACTCCTTGGCTACGGGAAAATTCGGAGCGCAGTGTCCCAGTTAAAGTGTTGATGCTCAGGGCTGACCTGCAGACCCATGACAACCAGCATGATGGCTTCAAGTTCGCGCGAACGCCGGAGCGGCCCGACGTCAATCGGCCTGAGTCCCGCGGCGGCTGCCACAGCACTGACCTTCTCTTTGGCCTGCTCCGAGTCGCCGGCAATGAAAACGTCCAGATGTTGTCCGCCGACTTGTCCGTCCTCCAAGGTGGAGGGAAACGTCGTATTGAAGGCTTTAACCACATCCGCACGCCCCTCCAGAAGGCGGGCTGTTTCTTCGGCTGCGGACGTGCCCGGTTCCGTGGTGAGCCGGTCGAAATTCGAGACGTCGACGGGGTTGCTGATATCCACCACGACCCGGCCATCCAAAGAGTCTCCGATTTCCAGGATGGCGTTATGCACTTCCTTGGGCGGAAGTGCCAGGAAAACTATGGCTCCAGTGATGTCGGCCCCCGTCACGCCTCCTGTAGCGCCTGGTCCGAGGCTCTCGACGAGCGCGCGCGTTTTGGCGCCGTCGCGCCCCAGAATCTGTACCGGATTGTTCCCTTTCAGCATCGCCTTGGCGAGTGCGCGGGCCATCTTTCCGCTGCCGATAATGCTGATGTTGGTCATGATCATCCCTTGCCGAAAACGCCGTGGTCTTGGTGTTTACCCAGTAGACCCTCTTAGTCCGTCCTGCAACAGGGACGAAAGCCCCGGATCCCCGCGCTGCAGGCTGCCGGCGTCGCGCTTTTCGGGCGGGAACGGCGTCGTGCCTCACTCCCCGTGCCTCAAGACGTCCGGAAGTTCGTCCACGTAGACCGTTTGTGGCGGCTCGAAGTAGATCACCAGCACCTCATCACCCACTTCGAAGGCACTCGCCTTGTCGAATGGGTGGGCGTGGAAGGCCATGATGCCGCCGAGATAGGGCAGCATCACTTCGCCGATGGTACCTGGCCCGATGCGCCCGGTCACCCGCCCGATCTTGCCTGTCAGGCTCCGATCAACTTCCCTGTGCATCCGGTGTCCCTATGCGCCGGGAGCCTCGGGAGGGCGCTTGGCTTCGTGGCCCTTCTTGAGCGCGGAGGCGAGGGCAGGGAGGTAGTCGCCCGCCTGCGCGAGGATTCCGCCGAGCATCTTGTTGACGCCTTCGCCGCCGTTCAGGACGGTCATCTGGCCCACGTGTGAGAACGGCTCGGCCGCTGCGGCGATGATGGCGGGCATGTTCTCGGCGAGCTGCTGCGAAATCACCGCGTCCTGGTTGGTCCCCAAAGCTTCGGCCCGCGCCTTGATGCCGTCGGCCTCAGCCAGCGCCTTGGCCTTGATCGCGGAGGCCGCAGCATCGCCCTTGGCCTTGGTGGCCGCGGCTTCGGCCTCGCCGGTGACCTTGGTGGCTCCGGCGGCGGCGGCCGCGGCGGTGGCATTCGCCTGCGCCTGCAGTTCCGTCCGGCGGGCGTTGGCCTGCGCCTCAAGCTCGGTGCGGCGTGCCAGTGCCTCGGCGGCGCTGATGTCCGCCGCTTTCTGGCCTTCCGCGTCGGTTCGTTTGGCGTAGGCTTTCGCGTCTGCGGGTTTCCGGACGGTGGTTTGGAGCTTCTGCTCTTCCCGGTCCGCCTCGAGCTTGGCGACCTCCGTTTCCTGGACCACCACCTGCTGCCGCGCCGTGGCGTCGGCCAGCGGGCCGGCCTGGGCAGCGTTGGCCTTGGCGCGCTCGGCGTTGGCCTGCGCTACCGACTGCCTGATTGCTGAAACGCTCTGTGCATCTGCGATCAGCGCCGCTGCCTCCGCTTCCTTCTCGGCCGCTTCACGGTTGCGCGTGGCCTCCGCGATGCGCGCCTCCATCTTCACCTGGGCAATGTGCGGCTTTGCGATGTTCTGGATGTACCCGGTGGGGTCCTGGAGGTCCTTGATCTGTAGCGAATCCACCACGAGCCCCAGTTTTTCCATCTCCACGCCGCTGGCGCTGCGGACCTGCGAACCGAGCTTGTCCCGCTCGCGGATGATCTCCTCCATGGTCATGCTGCCGATGATGGAGCGCAGGTGGCCTTCAAAGACGTTGTACACCTGGCTTTCCATTTTGGGCTGCTGCCCCAGGAAGCGTCGGGCCGCGTTGGCAATGAAGGGCGGGGCGTCACCGATCTTGTAAATGACCACGCCCTCCACGATCACTTGGATGCCCTGCGAGGTGACGCAGGACACTTTGAGCTCAGTTTCATTCAAGGTGAGCGACAAGGTCCGTACGGTCTGGAGGCCGGGAAGGACCAGGGCACCCTTGCCCGTGACGATTTTGAAATCCATCCCGGCCCGGGTTTCAAGGGTTCCACGGGTCAGCCCGGAGATGATCAGGGCTTCGTTGGGTTCAGCCACTTTCCACATCAGTTTCGTTGCCACCCAAACAAACCCAATGGCAACAAGCACCCCCAAGATGGTGGCAATCAGCGGGAAGAATGCTGAGAAGTCCGGCATGACCAGGTCCTTTCAAAGGTGTGGAACAGGCAACGCGGTAAAGCCCAACTAGTGCAGCTGTCCATTCCCGACCGGCCAAAATACGGCTGGTTCCTGCCAGTCGGGCCAGCTGTTGTAGTCAGTCTGATTGGGCCCCGCCCAAAGGTCCAGAGCCTGGCGGATATTTGCCTGCGGCAACGGAACGGGCGCGACGGCGGCACTTGGCTCCCGCCGTCGGGCGCGGTTCCTGCCCCTCGGCCGAGTTTCACCGACGCACCAAAAAGCCGCTCCCTTAATCAGGACGCGTTGCGGTTCCGGGGGCCCATCACGTTGAGTGGACCAATAGCGGCCATGTCGTAGCCCCCGGGATAGACCGGCGGAGCGGCTTGTCCGGGGATGAAGCTGGGAATTGCACTCAGCGGAGTATGGCGTCGGATCGCGTTGCGGATGGCAATTCCGGCATTGAGCGCTCGGCGTGAGCACCAGGTGCTTCGGGGGAGCCCAAGCGCGGCGGCAAGCTGCGCGTCATCGAGCATTGTGGCGATCATCCGTTTCGTGACTGGATGCAGGATCTTTGGCTGCATGCTTTGAAATACCTGTACCGTGGCGCCCATGAGCGTCTTGCCGGCTGGGCTGGGCGCCACCCTGCGGCGTTCGTAGTCGTCGAAACACTTCTCGGCCGCTTCGAACGTGACGGGAATGTCCAAGATATGCATTCTCGCTCCCAGTTCGCCGAAGAAGCGGGTTGCGGCGTCTCTCTCGGTCCGTGTTGGTTTGCGCCAGCCGTAACGGTCAGCCCACCGTATGGGAACGACCAACAGCGTCATCAGGACATAGAGAAAATCCTCGTGACTGCCCGGAACGTGCTGGTGGACGCGGTTGAGTAACGTCGTCATCTGCCGGCCGCGTTCTGAGTCCAGCCCGCTGGCGATGAGTTCGTAGATGACGAGGCCGGTGTCGATCGACCGCTTCATAGGCCGGGCAGGTATTTCCCCGTTCCGCACGAGGGTGGCTGAACCGGACGGAATGGCGAAGTTCCGGTAATAGGCAAGAAAGAAGCCGAGTTGGATGTCCCCTGCGAGGTCAAACAGCGCCATCTGACGGAACGTCTGCTCCCAGTCTTCCGGGCCCCGGGCCAGTTGCCTGTCCAGGCTCTGCCCCAGCGATGAATCTAATCGCCACATAGGAGACCGTCTGATGCCAATGAGGTGGTTTTGAGCCGGGCTCGAGACAAGCTCTGGGAGCGGATGCGCTGCATGGGTGCCATGACTGTATGGTCCCACTGATGGCACACAAGGGGGAGGGGGATTCATCCAGTGATGGACTCAAAGCCCTTGAAAGAGATCGGTCAGCACCGGACTGCCGGGAGGCCGGCCCGGCCACGCCATGACCGTCGATTCCCGGGACGCCATCCTGGCCCAGCGGCGCTCATCA
>JBDTQQ010000216.1:0-5066 GCA_039932075.1 Pseudarthrobacter sp.
GGTGGCTGCCTTCTCACTCAGTTCAGCGAACAGCGTCTCGAAATTCTTCACGCCCTACAGCCTACTTGCTGCGGGCCTGACGGCGCGTGTCGGGCCGACGCATGACGGGCGCGATGTGAGGGAACACACACGCGCCCGCCAGTTGCTATTTGTCGAACTGCTACTTGTACTGCTTGAGGAGAACGGCCGTGGCCAGGGCCGCCGTCACTGCTTCGTGGCCCTTGTCCTCATTGGAGCCGGGGAGGCCCGCGCGGTCCAGGCCCTGCTGCTCCGTATCGCAGGTCAGAACGCCGAAACCAACCGGCACTCCGGTGGAGACGCTCACATCGGTAAGTCCCGACGTCGCCGCCTGGCAGACGTACTCGAAGTGCGGCGTGCCGCCGCGGATCACGACGCCGAGGGCCACCACTGCGTCAAAGTGCGGCGCGAGCCGCGCGGCTGCGACCGGAAGCTCGAAGGCTCCCGGAACACGCAGGACAGTGGGTTCGCTGATGCCCGCGTCTTTGGCGGCGCGCAGGGCACCGTCCAGGAGTCCGTCCATGATCTGGGTGTGCCAGCTGGCAGCAACAATGGCAAGCCGCAGCTGCGACGTTTCCGCCGGGTTCAGGGTAGTGAGGTCAATATCTGGTGCGCCGTGTCCGCTCATGCGTGTAGCTGGTCCGTTCAGTCTTGTTCGTGGGCGAAAGTGTCAGCAGCGGCGGCGGGCACCGTTGCAACGTGGGTGTCCAGCGTCAGCCGGTGCTCCATGCGGTCCTTTTTGGTCTGCAGGTAGCGAATGTTCTGATCGCGGGATGGAACCTCGGTGGGAACCATCTCCACCACCTTCACGCCGGCCTTGGCAAGCCGGTTTTGTTTGTCGGGGTTGTTGCTCAGGAGCCGGACCTCGTGCAGGCCCATCTCCGCCAGGATCTGGGCGGCAGCCTTGTAGCAGCGGGCGTCCACGGGCAGCCCCAGCTGTTCGTTGGCCTCAACCGTGTCAAAGCCGGCTTCTTGGAGGGCATAAGCCTTGATCTTGTTGGCCAGGCCGATCCCCCGGCCTTCCTGTCCGCGGAGGTACAGCAGCGTGCCGCCGAACTCGTTGATGAGCTCCAGGGCATAGGCCAGCTGTTCGCCGCAGTCACAGCGGTAGGAACCGAAGACGTCGCCGGTCAGGCACTCGGAATGGAGCCTGACGAGGGGCGCAATGCCATCCTTGGGAGGAGTGGGTGAGCTCACGGCGAGGTGCTCCGCGCCCGTGACCAGGTCAGTCCAGGCCTGCGTAATGAAGTCGCCAAAGGCGGTGGGCAGCTGCACGATAGGACCGGCGCTCACCGGATGGTGCGCGTGGCCGTTGCTGGCTGCCCCGCGGTGGTGGCCGTTCTGGTGGCTGTCGTCCGAAAGTCCGGAAACCGTCATCGTTACTCCTCTACTCCGCCCGGGCGTGCAGCCCGGTGTTACTGTCGGCGGGAACCGCGGCCCCTGCTTCAAGGTAAGCCACCAAGTCCTCAATCGAGATCAAGGGGCACCCGTGTTCGGCGGCGAATGCGCGCAGCCCGTCGAGCCGCATCATTTCACCGTCGTCGTACACAACCTCGGCGATGACGCCCACTGGCTCCAGCCCGGCAAGCCGGCAGAGGTCCACGGCCGCTTCGGTGTGGCCGGGGCGTTCACGCACTCCCCCGTTAACGGCCCGGAGCGGAAAAATATGCCCCGGCCGTGTTAAGGCAGCCGGCCCGGCACCGGGGTCTGCCAGCACGCGTGCGGTCAGCGCGCGGTCCGTGGCGGAAATTCCGGTGCTGCCACCCACCGCCGCGTCGCAGGAAACGGTGTAGGCCGTACCCTTAGCGTCCTGGTTCACGGCCACCATGGGAGGCAGTCCCAGGGCGTCGGCGCGTTCCCCGGGCAGCGGGACGCAGATGACGCCGGAGCTGTACCGGATGGTCCAGCCCATCAGGGCCGGCGTGGCATGCTGGGCCGCGAAGATAATGTCGCCTTCGTTTTCGCGGTCCTCGTTATCAACCACCAGCACGGGCAGTCCGGCGGCCATGGCGCGGACGGCGTCTTCCACGAGGTCAAGCCCTCGGGCCGTGTCAGGGCGCGGCGTGGCGTCCGCGGCGGCCTCGAGTCGGATTGTCGTGTTCATCGGGTTCCTCCGTTTGCTGCGCCGGTGCTGAATGCCAGCAGCCGTTCGGTGTATTTGGCCAGCACATCCACTTCCAGGTTGACCCGGCTGCCGGTGCTCTTGGCTCCCAGGCCGGTGTCGGCGAGGGTGGTGGGGATCAGCCCCACTTCGAACCAGGGTTCGGTTTCCCCCGCCGGGCTGACCGCCGTGACGGTGAGCGAAACGCCGTCGATCGCAATCGAACCCTTTTCCGCGATATAGCGGGCGAGGTTCGCCGGCACGGCGAAGCGGAGGCGTTCCCAGTTGCCCAGGGCTTCGCGTTCCACCAGCTGCCCGACACCGTCTACGTGGCCCTGCACAACGTGGCCGTCCAGCCGGCCGCCAGCCGGAACGCAACGCTCCAGGTTGACCGAATCACCGGCGGCTAGCTCGCCGATGGTGCTGCGAACCAAGGTTTCGCCCATGACGTCAACACTGAAGTCCTTGCCGTCAATCTCGGTGGCAGTCAGGCAGACGCCGTTCACGGCAATGGACCCGCCGAGGGCAAGTCCGTCGGTGGTGCCCGGGGCATGCAGCCGGAGAGTTGCGCTGGTATCGCCGTCACGCTCCACGGACAGGACTTGTCCCTGTTCGGCAATAATTCCGGTAAACATCAGTAGCCTCCCATGGCTGGTTCCGCGGCAGTGCGGGATGGTTGTGGTTCCAAAGCTTCGATTGGTTCTGGACGGAGGTGCAGCCTCAGGTCGCGTCCCAGCGTCCGCACCGCGCCGCCGTCGGACGGGTCCCAGTCCCACTGCATGGCGTCCGCGAGGCTAGTGATTCCCAAACCGTTCAGGGCTGGTGTTCCGGAGCCCAGCAGGGTTGGCGCGAGGTAGACAATAAGTTCGTCCACGAGCCGGGCGGCAAGGAAGGAGCTGAGGATACGCGAGCCGCCTTCGACCATGACGTGGCGGACTCCTGCCGCGTACAGCAGCGACAAGGCCTCCTGGGGATCACGCGTGGGCAGGTGGAGCACGTGGCCGTCGTCGCCGCGGACTGCGGCGTCGGCGGGGATGTCCCGCAGCCCCATCACAGCGCGCAGCGGCTGCTTGCCGGATGTGGCTCCCGAACCGTCACGCGCAGTCAGGCGGGGGTTGTCCACCAGCACCGTCTGGGTGCCCACGAGGATGGCGTCGATCCGCGCCCGCAAGCCGTGGTTGTCCGCGAGCGATTCGGGGGACGAAATCCATTGGCTCGTCCCATCCTCCGCCGCGATCCGGCTGTCCAGAGTCTGGGCGATGTGCAGGGTTACGAAGGGCCGTTGGGCGGCTACGGCCAGGAACCATTGGCGGTTCAGCTCAAAAGCCTCGACGGCGGCAAGCCCGCTGCGGACCCTGACGTCGGCGTTCCGCAGGGTGGCTGCGCCGCCCGCCGCAGGGTCATGGGGGTCGTCGACGGCATACACCACGTCTTTAATCCCAGCGGCGATGATCGCCTGGGTGCAGGGTCCTGTCCTGCCGCGATGGTCACAAGGTTCCAGCGTGATCACCATAGTGCAGCCGGTCAGGTCCAGCCCGGCCGCCGCCGCCTGGCTAATCGCGTCCGCTTCGGCGTGGGGGGTTCCGGCGCCGCGGTGGTGGCCGGTCACCAGGTGCCGGCCTTCGGCATCAATTACGACGGCGCCCACCAGCGGGTTCGCTCCGCGCGGCCCGCGCAGGGCTGCTTCGAGGGCTGCGTCCATGGCGGCGGTCTCGGCGGCGCTGAACGCCGTGACCGTGTCGGCCCCGGTCATACGGCGGTCACCGTTCTGGCGTTTTCGGCGTCCCGTCCATGGGACAGCCTGGCTTCAAAGAGCCATCGCAAGGGGTTCATGTGTGTGTGTCGTTCCTTCCCTCTAGAACCGCGATGGCTCCGGGGGTATACGACAGCAGAAGGCCGCGGCGTCACAATGACGCCGCAGATACAGCTGTACGTGCTTCTCTCATCCAGACTTTAACTGTCGGTACCGGAATTTCACCGGTTCAACCGTCTGCCGGTTCCCTCCCTGGTTGGGGAAAGCGCCGGCTCGCGGGTCGCGGACTATCACCGCCGGTTCGGACTTACACCGACCCCGGAGCACGTATTGTGTGTTGCTATTGTGCCATAACTGCTAGTGGGCCAAGACTATTCCCCGGACCCGTTACGTAACTTAAGGCTGCCGGCCTCGCGCAGCCGTCCGATGGCTGCGGCCGGGTCCTCTGCACCGTAAACGGCCGAGCCGGCCACAAAGACGTTGGCCCCCGCCTCAGCCGCCCGGAGGATGGTCTCCTCGGTGATGCCGCCGTCGACCTGGAGGGCAACCTCCAGCCCCGAGCCGTCGATGGCCGCGCGGGCGCGGCGGATCTTGGGGAGGGTCAGGTCAAGGAACGCCTGGCCACCGAAACCCGGCTCCACCGTCATGATCAGGAGCATGTCCAGTTCTTCAAGCATGTCCAGGTACGGTTCCACTGGGGTAGCCGGACGCAGCGCCATGCCGGCTTTGGAACCGCGGGCCCGCAGTTCCCTGGCAAGCTTGACCGGCGCAATGGATGCCTCGGCGTGGAAGGTCACCGACGCCACCCCCGAATCGGCGAACCCGGGCGCCCAGCGGTCCGCGTCGGAGATCATCAGGTGGGCATCCAGCGGGACGGGGCTGACCGCTTGGATCCGCTGGACTACCGGCAGACCGAGGGTCAGGTTCGGGACAAAGTGGTTGTCCATGACGTCCACGTGGACGGCGTCTGCGTTGCTGATCCGCTGCAGTTCTGCTTCGAGGTTGACAAAGTCGGCGGAGAGAATGCTCGGGTTGATGCAGCATTGCGGCATGGGTGAACCTTTCACGGGTCAGGCCTTTTTGCGAATGAGGGCCAGGAACATGGCATCGGTGCTGTGGATGTGCGGCCAAAGCTGGGCCGTGGAGTCGTGGCCAGCTCCCAGGTTTCCTGTGAGGCTCACGCCGTCCAGCACC
>JBDTQQ010000217.1:0-5042 GCA_039932075.1 Pseudarthrobacter sp.
ATTGTCCACACCCTTGCCGTAGTAGGCCTCAATGAAGTGCTGGCCCACCATCAGCAGGCTGGTGATAACCAGGTACCAGATGCCTGCCACGATGAGCAGGGGAACCGGCAGGTAGGTCCGGTTGGCCAGCGTATTGGTGGCGAACGTGAGGTCCAGCGTGAACGGCACAGCCAGGACCAGGGACGTGGTCTTCAGCATGCCGATGGTCTCGTTGCCCGTGGGCGGAACAATGACCCGCATGGCCTGCGGCAGGATGATCCGCCACATGATCTTGCCCTTGCCCATGCCCAGGGCCTCGGCGGCCTCCATCTGGCCCCGGTCAACGGACTTCAGGCCTGCCCGGAAGATTTCGGCCAGGTATGCGGATTCGTTGAGGCCAAGGCCCAGGATGGCCGCCGCCAGTGCGGTGATGACCGTGCTGGTGTCCACGCTGAACAGTTCGGGCCCGAACGGGACACCGGCGCTGATCTTCGGGTACAGGACGGAAACCAGGCCCCAGAAGATAAGCTGGGTGTACACAGGCGTGCCCCGGAAGAACCAGACCCACACCCAGCTGGACCAGCGGAACACCGGGTTGTCCGACTGGCGCATGAAGGCCAGCAGGATCGCCAGGACAATTGCCAGGATCATGGAGGCAACAGTCAGCAGCAGGGTCCAGCCGACGCCCTGGACCACGTTGGTGTCCAGGATGTAGGTCCCCACTGTGTCCCAGTGGAAGTTGGGGTTGGTGACCAGGCTCTGCAGGACCAGGACAAGGACGCCGATGATGACGACGGCGCTGACCCACCGGCCGGGGTGCCGTACCGGTACTGCTTTGTTCAGGACCGGTGCTGCTTCAGGGGGATGTTCCATGCTTGGACCTGTTTTTTGGTCGGTTACCGGTCCGCTCAAGACGTGGCCGGGTTGACTTCTGACTTGGTGATGGCGCCGTCTGCGTTGCCCCAGCCCTCGAGAATCTTCTTGTAGGAGCCATCTGCGATCAGCTTGGCGACCGTCTTCTGGATCACGCCTGCCAAGGCCGTGTCCGACTTGGCCACGGCGATGCCCTGCGGAGCGGCGTCGTAGACGTCGCCAAGCTTTTCCAGCTGGCCGTTCGTCTGCGCCAGGGCGTAGCCGATGATGGGCGAGTCGGCAGCCATGGCATCGATGCTGCCATTGACCAGCCGGGTGGTGACGTCTGTCTGGTTTTTCAGCGTGACGACGTTGATGGCCGGTTTGCCGGCGTCCGTACACTTCTTGGTGCGTCCGGACAGGTCCGGATCTTCCTGTACCGTGCCGGTCTGGACGCCGATGTTTTTGCCGCAGACGTCATCGAGGGAGAACTTCTTCGGGTTCCCCTTCTGGACGGCCCAGGCGGTGCCGGCGTTGAAGTAGCTGACGAAGTTTACTGCCGCGAGGCGCTCCGGGTTGATCGTGAAGGAGGAGATGCCCAGATCGTACTTCGGGCCCAGCGCGGGCAGGATGCCGGTGAATTCAGCCGTCTGGACCTGGACCTTGAGACCCAACGTTGCGCCGATCGCCTTGGCGATGTCGACGTCGTACCCCACGGGGGTCTGGCCGTCCGTGCCAAGGAACTCGGCGGGTGCGTAGCTGGTGTCCGATCCGATGGTCAGGGTGCCTTTGGCCTTGATGGCTTCAGGCAGCTGGGCAGCCAGCGAGTCGTCCTTCTTTATGGTGCTCGGGTCGAAGCTGGCTTTTGCGCTGCCCGACTCGGTGGACCCGCCGCCGGGTGCGGCGTTTTGCGACGCGTTGGTGCAGCCGGTGAGCGCGAGGGCGCCGATGGCGAGAACGGTGGCAGCCTTGAGGGTGGAACGACCCAAGACCGAACGGGAAATGTGCATGTGTCTTTTACCTTTTGTTGCGGACGGAATGCATACCTAAATCGGGTCATAGTGTATCGCGCACCAAGAGATGTGCGTCACAGATAACTTTGCTTCACTATTGGATAACTTATCCGGGGTGAAGCGCAAGGGATTCGCAGGCGTTTCCTAGCTGGAGATGCCCAGCGACTCCAGCATGGGCCGGAACTTCGCCCACGTCTCGGCCAGTTCGGCCTCGGGCTGGGAGCCGTCAACGATTCCACACCCGGCATATAGCCGCACCGTATGCGGATCCTCGATGACCGCTCCGCGCAATGCGATGCCCCATTCGCCGTTGCCGGCTGCATCCAGCCAGCCCACCGGCCCGGCATACGGCCCGCGGTCCAGGTGCTCGAGCTTACGGATCAGCGCGCCCGCCACTTGTGTGGGGGTGCCGCAAACGGCGGCCGTTGGGTGCAGCGCGTTGATCAGCGCAAGGCAGGTGGGCACGTGGCCCTCCACCTCGGTGAGCTCCGCCTTCACGTCCGACGCCAGGTGCCACACATTGGGCAGCTCCAGGATGAAGGGTTCGTCGTGCGCGTTCATGGCCTCGGAAAATGGTGCCAGCTGCGAGGTCAGCGACTGGATCGCGATCTCGTGCTCGTGCCGCTGCTTCTCCGAGCCGGCCAGCACGCGCTCGGCGTAGTCCATGGGGATTCCGTCCTCGCCGTGTGCGTCGCGGCGGTCCAGTGTGCCGGCCAGCACGCGCGCCTGGGCGGTGCGGCCCTCCACCTGGATCAGCATCTCGGGCGTCGCGCCCACCAGCCCGTCCACCCCATATGTCCAGCATTCGCGGTACCGACTGGCCAGTTCGCGGAGCACGTTCGCGGCATTCACGCCCGACGGCACCGTGGCCACAATGTCACGCGCCAGCACCAGCTTCTCCAGTGCCCCGGTGCGGATTTCCTCCACTCCAGCCGTCACCGCTGCCATCCAGTCTTCCTCGCTCAGCGACCCCGTATGCAGCGTTGCCCCGCCGGCCAACGGCAAAGGACGCACGACGGCGTCACTCGCCCCTGCGGGGACCTCACCGGGAGAGCCGTTTTCCAAGGCGCGCGCAGCACCGGTGCTGCCGCCACTCAGCCAGCGGTCCAGTGCGGCGAGGGCGCCCTCTTCGGTGAGTTCACCGTCGTCGAACGTCAGTTGGGTGAGCCAGTACTGGCCGTCACGCACGCCCACCACGATCTCAGGCACTATCAGTCGCGATTCGTGGGCGGATTTCTTGGAGAAGGCGAAGGAGCCGAAGGCCACGGGCCCGGTGCCGGGCAGCGCCACCGAGTCGGTGATGTCTGCTTCGAGGACGAGGTGCCGCCACCAGATATCGGCCTCGAGGAACCGTTCGGGCCCCGTCGCGGTGAAACGCGTGATCTCACCGAAGCCCACCAGGCCCGCTTCGCGGCGGGTCCAGCAGAGGACATCGTCCCGGACCAGGAACTGCGGAAGGCTGCCGGCGGACGCGTTGCCATCCAGGGGGACCGTGAGGGTGCGGAACGTGCTCGTCATGATGAGACAACAGTACTCTGGCGGGCGATGCAGGCTATGTTGGCCGTGCCGAAAAGGCCCCGGAGCCGGCGCGGGGAAGTCCCAAATCCTAAATCCTGGCCGGTCTGCCCGTCCGGCGCTCCGGCATGGAAGGTGCCGAGAACAGCTCCGGCCGCAACGTCCGCATGCTTCGAACATCGCCCAGAACGAAGCGTAAGTGACTGCGCAGGCAGTCCTGGGCGGCCGACAGGTCCCCCGCCAGGATCGCGTCGAGCACCCGGCGGTGGTCTGCGGCATATTCGGTGATACCCCGGTAGCCGCTCAGTCCCAGATAGCGGGCCCGGTCCAGATGCCCCTTGGCGTTGGAGACTGTTGCCCACGCTGTTTCATGGCCAGCGATGGCAAGCAGAGTGCGGTGAAATTCCTCGTCCAGAGGATAGAACTCCTCGCGGCTGGAGCAGGCATCCTGCCGGTCCAGCAGTTCGTAGAGCGCGGCCGCGGCATCCGGTGTGATTTTGTTGCCGCAGTCAGCCAGCGACGCTACCTCAATGGCTTCGCGGATGAACTGGGCCTGGGCCACCGTATCGGGGTCCAGATAGGTCACGTAGGTGCCGCTCTGCGGGCGGATCTCCACGAGCCCTTCCTGCGCGATCAGCATCAGGGCCTCGCGGATCGGCTGGCGGCTTGTGCCCAGATGGTGGGCGAGTTCGTTCTCGGAGAGGAGGGTGCCCGGCGCATCTTCGCCGGAGATGATGCGCTCACGGATCTGCGTATACGCCATCATCCTGGCGGAGATGCGCGGGGTGCTGTCGGGGGCGGCCATGCCTCAACATTAGCCGCGCCGGAGGGCAGGAGCGCTGCCAACGGGGGACTCGGGGAGAAGTTACCAAACCCTTGACATGCTGGTATGGCAGTGCTTGAATGGCAGTCGTTGTTCCAATGCGGGGACAAGAAAACGTCTGGCCATGCCGCATCATTGAAGCTGTGCATCCGGCCAGACCCGTAGAACAGAGGGGTTCATGACGGCAACAATCCAGATCGGCGCCACCCAGCGCTCATCCAAAGACCTGATCAGAACAGCAGTATCCGGCTGGCTCGGCACAGCCATGGAATACATGGACTTCCAGCTTTACTCGCTTGCAGCGGCCATCATCTTTCCCAAAATCTTTTTCCCCAATTTCGACCCGGTAGTGGGCCTGCTGGTCGCGTTCATCACCTATGGCGTGGGCTTCCTGGCTCGTCCGGTCGGCGCCTGGTTCTTCGGACGCATGGGTGACCGTGTGGGCCGCAAGAAGGTTCTGGTCATCACCATCATGATGATGGGCGTGTCCACCATGCTCATCGGCTTCCTGCCCGGCTATGCCCAGATCGGCGTCGCTGCGCCGATCATCCTGGTGTTGCTGCGCCTCGCCCAGGGCTTCGGCGCCGGCGCTGAACTCTCCGGGGCTTCGGTCATGCTGGCCGAATACGCCCCGCCGAAGAAGCGCGGCCTGATTGCCTCCTTCGTCTGCCTCGGCACCAACTCCGGCACGCTGCTGGCCTCCGGCCTGTGGGTCCTGCTGACCCTCCTGCCCGAAGAAGCCCTCATGAGCTGGGGCTGGCGCCTGCCGTTCATCGCCAGCATCGGCATCACCCTCTATGCCCTGTGGATGCGCCGCAACCTGAAGGAAAGCCCCGTTTTCGAGGCCACCCGTGAGCAGG
>JBDTQQ010000218.1:0-5021 GCA_039932075.1 Pseudarthrobacter sp.
CATACTGTGTCGGCCAGGATGTGGTAGCCGTCATAGCGCACCAGGGGGAGCAGTTGCCGGACCATCTGGAGGATCTGGGTGACCACCACGAGCAGCAGGGCGTCGAAGCCGGTTGCCCACCAGATGCCCATGATGGCCACCGCCACGATGGCATTGAAGTACAGCCCGCCAAGGTCCGTGCGGAGCCGCCCGCCGCGGCCCAGCCGGTAGGAATCGGTGACGTCGGTGAAGAACGCCGGCCAGATCAGGTACAGGCCCGCCCCCATGGCTCCGGGCGTGGCACCCCCCTTGCGCGCTGCGGCCGCGTGACCGAACTCGTGGAAGCCGGCGGAGAGGATGGTGACGGCCAAAATCAGCAGGAGCAGTGCAGGGTTGGCGAAAGCCTCGTGGGTGGCCGAGCCGAGGCCTTTGACCATCAGCACCCACCAGCAGGCGGCCAGGAACGCGGCCGTCACCGCAACCACAATCAACGGATTGAACAGCGCGGCGAACGGTGCAGTGAGCTTGCGGGTGCGCTCCGGATCGGTCACCGTGTACCGGAACCGCATGCCCAGCAGCGGGTCCGCTTTGCGCACCTCCGGCTGCGACCCGTCCGCGAGCCGCAGCAGGCCCATGGGCAGCAGCTGTGAATCCATCAGCGTGCGGACGTTCGCCGCGCTGACCAGCCGTCCCGACCCAGTGCTGACGTGCTGGGCCATCTCCTCCAGGTTGCGGTTGCCGTCGGCGGCCTCCAGCACCAGGTAGAGCAGCGGCGTCAGTTGCAGGGTCTGGCCATCGGCACGGCGGACCAGGGAGGGCGGCTCACGGTAGCCCGACCCTTCGGACTGGCCGAGGAGCTGAACCCCTTCGGCCCGGGAAGGAACCTGGGGCCGGTGCCCGGTGGCGATGGCAGAGGACGACGGCGGGCCCGCCTGTCCGGGCGGCCCGCCGTGCGTTGTGGTCATCTGTGCTTACTGTTCGAGGTTGGACTGCTGATCGGCAGAAGCGTTGGCTTCGCCGTCGATGTGCTGGGTAATCATGGCGTCCTGGTCAGCCACGGCAAAGGCCTGGCTGTCGATGGAGCCGATGTTCGCGGCCACGGCGGCATCGATGGGGGCGGCAACGTTGGCGTTGGCTGCCACGGCACCGTTGATGGGTGCGGCGATGTCGGCGTCGGCCGCGAGGTCCACGTTGACGTTGAGGAGGTCCCCGTCAAGGGCTGCCGCGGGATCAACAGGCAGCGCACCGACGTCGGGCAGTGATTCCTCAGGGGCGGTTCCGGTGGGGGTCTCTGCGGCCTCTTCGGTGCCTGTGCCCTGGCTGATGGTGCTGTCCTGGGTGGAGTCGGCGTTGGCGTCCGCCTCGATGCCCTGGTCGATGATTACGCCCTGGTCTGCAAGGGCCTGCGCGTCCGAACCAAAGGAGAGGATGTTGGCCGAGGCGGCGGCGTCGATCGGTGCCGCCACGTTGGCGTTGGCCGCTACGGCCAGGTCGATGGGGGCCGCCGCGTCAATGCCGAGATCAAGGTCCGCGTTCAGGTCCAGGACGGAAGCAACTTCCTTGTCCGGCAGGGCGGTGGTCTGCTCCAGCAGCAGTTCATCGTCAGTCAGGGGACGCATTTCCGGGTTCATGCTCACGCAAACCTCCAGTACGGCGCGGGTTGGTCTACCCCCAGCGGGCAGCCCGACGCCAGACAATAGTAAGCATGATTATCTTCCTTGAACACTCGATGGAGTTATTGGAAGCGCTCGACGGCGGCGGATCGGCTTATGCAGGCTGCGTTGGTGCGAGCGTGGAGGGCACCGCGGACTCGCCGTTGCAGGTTTCGGTGGACGTTGCGCCGCCGTCTTCCGTGGCGTTCCGGTCGGCTTGGACGATGGCGGTGATCTGCGCCTTGTACGCCTCCAGCCGGGACTGGATTTCCGACGGCGGGACGTCCTGAAGGTTCCTTCCGTACCCGTCGATCTCGTCCCACAGTTCTGACAGTTGCTCCACCCCGTCATCGCTCAGGCCACGGCCCACGGTCAGTACCAACTGGCTGGCCAGTGCCTGAGTGTGGCAGTCCAGGCAGTTGTAGTTCACGGCCGCGGAATGGTTCTCCGGAGCTATGACATCGGGTTGTTCCAGGACCAGTACCACCTGGAATCCCACCGCCACGGCCGAGCAGCCCGCGCAGTTGGCGAAAGCGTACGCTTCGTTCCTCGTGGCCACAGGCTCGCCGTCGTCGGCCCAGACCAAATCGAACTCCGCGCTGTAGGTCACCGAGCCGTCGGTGGTGTTCACCGCCAGCGCCTGGTTGCCGCCCTCGCCCGGTTCAGCCGGCTGGTCGAAAGGGAACGCCCAGGGCGGTGCCGGATTCTTCCAGCCGGCAGGTGAAATTCGCATGGCCGGTGCAGTGTGGCTGGCGGCGGGAGCCGGAACCATGCTTGCGTGCCGGTCCGGACCGTACGTCCCGCCGTCGGGCCACGCCGCCCCCGTGAGCCCGGCCGAAAGGACCGCGACGGCCGCCAAGGCAAGAACATTTTGCCGCGTCTTACGGTGGAATTCCCGCCAGGGTACTGTCATCAGCTGCTGGGAAATCATGCTCACGTCACCTCAAGTCCGGCGCGGGTTGATCTGCCCCCAGCGGACAGCACTGCATCAGACAATAGTAAGCATGGCTAGCTTTTTTGGGTACAGCCGTTTTCGTGGCCAGGCACAGACTTACCGCAGGCCGGCTCCCGGGAGCAGCTCGGTGGCGCCCAGGGAATCGGCGATGAACGCGTAGTCCCACGCACGCTCGCGCCACTGGACGTACCGGCCTGACGCGCCGCCGTGCCCGCCGTCCATTTCGATTTTCATGACGATCGGCTCTGTGCCGGTGGTCTTGTTCCGCAGCTCCTGGACCCACTTGGCAGGCTCCACGTAGAGGACACGGGTGTCATTGAAGGACGTCACCGCGGCGATCTTCGGGTAGGCCACCTCCCGCACATTCTCGTACGGCGAGTAGGAATTCATGTAGGCGTACACCTCGGGGTCGGTAATGGGGTTGCCCCATTCCTCCCACTCGAGGGCGGACAGCGGAAGGTCCGGATCCAGGATGCTCGTCAACGGGTCCACGAACGGCACCTGCGCCACCACGGCGGCGTACTTTTCCGGCGCCAGGTTGGCCACAGCGCCCATCAGCAGGCCGCCCGCGGAGCCTCCCATCGCCGCAATCCGGGACGGATCCACCCAGCCCGAGTTCGCCAGCCAGTCGGTGGCGGCCACGAAGTCCGTGAACGTGTTCTTCTTGGTGAGCTTCTTGCCGTCCTCGTACCAGTGCCGGCCCAGCTCGCCCCCGCCGCGGATGTGGGCGATGACAAACACCACGCCGCGGTCCAGCAGCGACAGCCGCGCGATGCCAAAACCGGGGTCCATGCTCAGCTCATACGAGCCGTACCCGTAAACCAGGCCCGCCGCCGTCGAATCCTGCCGGATGCTCTTGTGCCGCAGGACAGAGAGCGGGATCCGCGTGCCATCCGCGGCATCCGCCCATTCCCGGGTTGCGACGTAGTCGGCAGCGGAGTAGCCCCCCAGCACCGGGCTTTCCTTGCGGAGCAGCAGCTCGCCGGCGGGCTGCGCCGGGGTGGGAAGGACAAAGTCGTAGACGCGCGACGGCGTGAAGTAGGACGTGTAGCCGAGCCGGATGACCGGCGCCTCATAGTCGGATCCGCCGACGCCGGCCGTGTACAGCTCCTCGTCGAAGGCGGGTTCCACGGGTGCCTCCTGCGCGGAGGTTCCCAGCCCGGAAAGCCCCATCACCTGGACCCGCTCGATGGTGTCCTTGCGGACGGAGACGATCAGGTGCGTGGCGGTGACCCCCGCACCGTTGACGCGGACGTCGTCGGAATGTTCGACGATGGTGCTCCAGTGCTGCTGGGCGAGCGGCTTGGTGAGCTCGGCCGGGTCAATGAGGGAGACCATCGAGTTCACGGCGTTCCGGTTGTGCGTGATGAGGATTCGCTCCTGCTTTTCGCCATCGGGGCCGGTGAGCAGGAAGGGTTCGGCCTCGTAGAGCACGCGTTCGTCGCGGGAGATGACGGTGGTGAGGGCCGCGGTCGGGTCATCAAAACGCATGAGCCGCGTCTCGCTGTATTCGGAGCAGCCGATGCCCAGCACGAGGTGGCGCCTGTCAGAGGAGAGCTCAAAGCCCAGCCACATGGCGACGTCGTCCTCCTGGTAAATCACCTCATCGTCGGTGACGGGCGTGCCCAGCACGTGGGATTTGACCTGGTACGGGCGCCACGAATCATCCACCACTGTGTAGAAGATGCGCGTGCCGTCGGGGGAGAAACTGACGCCGTAGAAGACGTTCTCGATCACGTCCGGCAGGAGCTCGCCGGTGCGCAGGTCCTTGATGTGCAGGGTGAAGCGTTCGTCGCCGGCGTTGTCCACGGCGTAGGCGAAGAGGTTTCCGTCCACGGTCACGGCCGAGCCGCCCACGGAGAAGAACGGCTTGCCCTCGGCCTCAACGTTGCCGTCCAGCAGCACTTCCTCGCCCTGGATTTCGACGCCGGCCTCCACCGCCGGGGGAGTCCAGTCGGCCACGGGGTTGCCGGTGTCCTGTGCACGGACGCGGCACTGGATGCCGTATTCCTTGCCCTCCACCGAGCGGCTGAAGTACCACCAGCCGTCCTTGCGGTTGGGGACGGACAAGTCTGTCTCCTGCGTGCGGCCCTTGATTTCCTGGAAGATGGCCTCGCGCAGCGGCTCCTGGTGCGCGGTGACCGCCTCCTGGTAGGCATTCTCGGCCTTCAGGTGCTCGACGACCTCGGCGGATTCCTTTTCGCGCAGCCACTCGTAGTTATCCACGAAGGTATCGCCGTGGTGGGTCCGCTGGTGGGGGACCTGCTTGGCGACCGGCGGCGTGGCGGTGCCCGAATCGGGGGAGGAACTGGCGGAATCCTGCAGCGGAGTCTGAGTCATTCCTTCAATATAGATACCCCCGCCAGCAAAGGGCACGCCCGTTCGCTACCGGGGTAGCGCCCGCCCTCCCCCCGGACGCTCTCGCACTTAATGTG
>JBDTQQ010000219.1:0-5011 GCA_039932075.1 Pseudarthrobacter sp.
GTACTCCACCAGGTAGACCGCGGTGAGCAGGCCCACTGGCACGGAGATGACCGTGGCGAGCAGCGTGATCTGGACGGTGCCCATGAGCGCATGGTAGATGCCGCCAAGCACCGGGGCGCCCTCCTCGACGCTCTTGTTGTCGAAGGAACCCGTCACACCGTTCATGGAGGTGCTGAGGAAACCCGGGGCGATGACGCCCGGGAGCCCGTTGACCAGCACGGTCCAGATGACGGAGATCAGCGGCAGCAGCGCAATGAGGAAGGACCCCACGACGAGGCACGTGGCCAGTTTGTCCTTGGCCTTGCGGGAGCCCTCGACGGCGGCGCTCCAGCCGACGAGGCCGGCCGCGAAGAGGATGGCGGAGACGATTCCCCAGCCGAAGGCGTTGAAGCCGATCAGGGCGAGGATGGCGGCCCCGAAGATCAGTGCCAGGGCCAGGACGAGGTACGGGGCATACTTGGGCAGTTGGCCCTTGGTCAGGGCGGAGCGTTTGCGGACCGGGGTCAGGGTGGAGGTCATTTAGTTGGCTCCCGAGAATTCTTTGTGCCGGGTGATGACCCAGCGGGCGATCATGTTGACGCCCAGGGTGATCACGAACAGGACCAGGCCCGCGGCGATCAGGGTGCTGACCTTCAGGCCGCTCGCCTCGGGGAAGTTCAGGGCGATTTCGGCGGCGATGGTCTGGTTGCCGGACGTGATCAGGCTGGCGGTGAGGGCGCCGGAGGAGAGCACCAGGGCCACGGCCATGGTCTCGCCGAGCGCACGGCCCAGGCCCAGCATGACGGCGCTGATGATTCCCGGGCGGCCGAACGGCAGCACGGTCATCCTGATCATTTCCCAGCGGGTGGCTCCGAGCGCCAGCGCGGCTTCCTCGTGCAGCTTGGGGGTCTGCAGGAAGATTTCGCGGGTCAGGGAGGTGATGATGGGCAGGACCATAACGGCGAGCACGATGCCGGCGGTGAGGATGGTCTTGCCGGTGGCCGAGGCGGGGCCCTGGAAGATAGGCAGCCAGCCCATGTTGTCGGCCAGCCAGTTGTAGGCCGGTGAGATTTCCTTGGCAAGGAACGCCGCTCCCCAGGCACCGTAGACAACGGAGGGGATGGCGGCCAGCAGGTCGATCACGTAGCCGAGGCCGTTTGCGAGCCGGCGGGGCGCGTAGTGCGAGATGAAAAGTGCAACCCCGATTGCCACCGGGGTGGCGATTACGAGGGCGATGACCGCCGCGATGAGGGTACCGATGACGATCGGCCAGATGTAGGCGAAGAAGCCTGCTCCGCCCTGGATCTTGTCCGGCGACGCCATCAGCGCGGGGATCGACTGGATCACCAGGAAGACTGCCACGCCGAAGAGCACGGCAAGGATCAGGCACCCGGCGGCCAGCGTGGCTCCGGAAAAGACTTTATCCCCGGCGCGTCCGGCGCCCTGGGATTTTGTCAGGGAGTTGGTGGTCACAAGCGATCCTTAGGGTTCGATCAGAATCGACTGCCGGTTCCGGATCTCTCTGGTCCGGCAGCGGTGGAAAAATTTGAAGATGGGGTAAAACACTCAGGTTCCCTGCCCCCCGCGGACGGTCTGTGACCGCCCGCGCCGGGACAGGGAACCTGGGTCAGGCTGGTGTTTCCACTATGCCTTGGTGTGCAGCGTATCCCTAGGCCTTGGCCTTGATGGATTCGATGGACTTGAGTGCCTTCTCCTGCAGGGTCTTGGACAGCGGCGCGGACTTGGCGGCGTCGGCGGCAGCCTTCTGGCCGGCGTCGGAGACTAAGTAGCTCTCGAAGGCCTTGACCAGGTCGGCGGTGGCCTTCGTGTCGTAGGTGGTGCAGACGACGTGGAAGGAGACGAGGACGATCGGGTAGGCGCCCTCGACGGTGGTGGTGCGGTCCAGCTTGATGGAGAGGTCGTTGGCGTTGCGCCCTTCAACCGGATTGCCGGCGTCGACTGCCTTGGCGGCGGCGCCTGCGGAGATCTTGGTGAAGGAGCCGCCGACCTTGATCTGGGCGGTGCCGAGCTTGCCGCTCACAGCGGAGTCATCGGCGTAAGTGATGGCGCCCGGGGTGTCGGTGACGGTCTTGACGACGCCGGAGGTGCCCTTGGCGTTCTCACCCTTGAGGGATGCCGGCCAGATGCCGCCAGCCTTGTCAGTCCAGACCTCGGGGGCAGCAGCAGCCAGGTAGTCGGTGAAGTTGGAGGTGGTGCCGGAGTCATCCGAGCGGTTGACCGGGGTCACATTGAGGTCCGGGAGCTTGGCGTCCGGGTTCAGGGCGGCGATGGCCGGGTCGTTCCACTTGGCGATGGAGCCGCGGAAGATCTTGGCAACGGTGGCGGCGTCGAGCTTCAGGTCCGTGACGCCCGGGAGGTTGAAGGCCACGGCGATCGGGGAAACGTAGACGGGGATGTTCAGGGCGCCGTCGGGGCCACACTTGTCCTTGGAGCTTGCCAGCTCCTCGTCCTTGAGGTATGCATCGGAGCCTGCGAACTGGGCGGAGCCGTCCAGGATGGCCTTGCGTCCGGCGCCGGAGCCGTCCGGGGAGTACTGCACGGTGGCACCTTGGTTTGCCGAGGCAAAGTTGGTCTTCCACACATCCATGGCTGCACCCTGGGCGGAGGAGCCAATGCCGGTCAGCGTGCCGGTGACCTTGACAGCCGCCGCCGACGGCGTGGCCGGCTGGGCGGTGTTCGTGGCGTTGTCTGAACCACAGGCGGTGAGCGCGAGTGCGCCGGCTGCGATGACAGCGACAGCCGCGTGGCGGCCGATGCGAAGTGCCTTCACTAGATATACCCCTTCCAGGGATTTTCTGATGCGTGCCGGACCGGAGACATCCGGACAAAAGACTGTGAGTACTTTTTGTACCTTTTATCGAAACTAAGTGCCCCAGGTGAAGAGAATTGCCGTCCAAAGTGAACGGAAGGTGAACGGCGCCCGGACAGTAGCTTACAAATGCCGGGTCTCCATTGCGTTATGTGGGTCACAGCCATAGTGGCGAACGCAGGAGCCGGGCAGGTGGGCAGGGCAGGTGCCTGTGGCGGTGCCTGCGGCGGTGGCCAGCAAATAGACTGGTGCGCATGGCCTCCGCTACTGGACTTTCCGCAAGCGCACGATTCCTGCGCGCCCGGGTCCGCACCGGCGTTGTCAGGAGCCGCAACTCGCTGCTGCCGGCGGTCCAGATGACGGTCTGCGCCGTCGGCGCGTACGCCTTCGCCGAATACGTCCTGGGCCACACCGGACCTCTCTTCGCCGCCACCTCCTCCCTGATAGCGCTCGGCTTCTCCCGTGAACCCAGGCTGCGGCGGGTGGTGGAGGTGGGCCTGGGCTGCACCCTGGGCATTGTTGTGGGTGATTTGTTGCTGCACTGGCTGGGAGCGGGGATCTGGCAGGCCGCGGTCGTCCTCTTCTTCTCCATTCTGCTGGCCCGCTTCCTGGACCGCGGCGTGATCTTCACGACCCAGCTCGGGCTGCAATCCCTCCTGGTGGTGCTCCTGCCCGCACCGGCCGGGGGCCCGTTCACCCGCAGCCTCGATGCCGTCGTGGGCGGGACCTTCGCCCTGCTGGTGACCTTCCTCGTGCCGAAAGATCCGCGCCGGGAACCGCGCAATGACGTCAGGAAGCTTCTGCACGAGCTGGCCGAAGTGCTGCGGGAATGTTCCTCCGCCCTGCGGTACAGCGATTCCACCCAGGCCTGGCATGCACTGATCCGGGGACGCAACGTCCAGTCCCTCGTCGATGCCATGCGCCAGACCCTGCGCACCTCCGGGGAGGTGGCCAGGCTGGCCCCCGCCTACCGCCGCCACCGGGAGGAGCTGGACCAGCTGGTGCAATCGGTGGACTTCATCGACCTTGCCCTGCGCAACAGCCGCGTCTTTGCCCGGCGGCTGACCAGCGCCATCAACCACGCCGCGCTCTCGGACGAGGCGACCGAAAACATTGCCGAGGTGCTGCAGGACACGGCCGCCGGCATCGACGAACTCGCCCTGGCCCTGGCGGAGGTGCAGGACGGTGTCCGGCGCGCCCACCTGCGGACGGCGAGGGCGGAGCTGTGCGCGGTCGCCGGACGGCTGCATCCCCGGCTCCTGGACGTGCAGCGCCTCGAGGGTGAAACTGTGGTCATGCTCTTCCGCCCGCTCATGGTGGATCTGCTCGAGGCCGCCGGGATGGACGCCGGGGAAGCCCGGGACGTCCTGCCGCCGCTGTAGGCCCGCTTTGCCCCCCGGCGCCCTGGCCGGGCGGAGCCGGGCCCCGGATGTCGGTGCCCCCGGTTAGGGTGGAGCAATGGCTACCAAGACTTCCCGCCCGTCCAAGGCGCCGGGCTACAAATGCGCCGAATGCGGCTGGACCGCGGCCAAGTGGGTGGGCCGCTGCGGCGAGTGCCAGGCCTGGGGCAGCATCGAGGAGACCGGTGGCGCCGTCGCCCGGACGACGGCGGCAACCACCGTGCTGGAACCGGCCCGCCGCATCGCCGAAATCGATGCCACCACCGCGGCGTTCCTGCCCACCGGCGTGGACGAACTGGACCGGGTGCTGGGCGGCGGGCTGGTCCCCGGCGCGGTCATCCTGCTCGCCGGCGAACCCGGCGTGGGTAAGTCCACGCTGCTGCTCGACGTCGCGGCCAAGTTCGCCCGCACCGCCCAGGACGTCCTCTACATCACCGGTGAGGAATCCGCGGCGCAGGTGAAGCTCCGCGCGGACCGGATCGACGCCGTCGCCGAATCCCTCTATCTTTCAGCTGAAACGGACCTTGGCCAGGCCCTGGGGCAGGTCGAGAAGCTCGAGCCTCGGCTGCTGGTGGTGGACTCGGTCCAGACGCTGAGCAGCGCCGACGTTGAAGGCAGCGCCGGCGGCGTCTCGCAGGTGCGGGAGGTCGCCGCCTCCCTCATCGCCGCGGCCAAGCGCCGCAACATGACCACGCTGCTCGTGGGGCACGTGACCAAGGACGGCTCCATTGCCGGGCCCCGGCTGCTCGAGCACCTCGTGGACGTGGTGTGCCAGTTCGAGGGCGAGCGCCATTCCCGGCTG
>JBDTQQ010000220.1:0-4998 GCA_039932075.1 Pseudarthrobacter sp.
GTCCTGAGTCCGGGATGTTGGTAGTCGCCGTCGCGGGTGGTCACGGTACGGTTGGCGGGGACAGTCCACGTGCCGCGCCAAGTGCCGTCGAGGGCGGTTCCGCTCGACGGTGCGAGGGTCTCTGCCATGAGGACCTTGCTCTCGAGGTTGTTCGGGTTCTGCTGCACAAAGCTTGGGTTGTACAGCCACCACTCAACCTTTACGATGTTGCCTCGGTCGGCTTGGAGTTGGCGGGCCGTGGATTCCAGGGCGACGTCTCCAGTGAGTACATCCCCGTTCTTGGGAGAGACCAGCTGTACATCCACGCATATAGTCGGGCCCACCTCGACCCAGGGGCATGGGGCCGCGTGTGCCGACGTGATGAGTGCCGACGGAGCGATCAAGACGGCCAGACTCAATGCGACTGCGAACTTAGCGGCGCTCTTTCGATGGTTATCCATCATGTCTCCTTTTTGGTGAAGACGAGCCAAAAGTCCGTCTCAGAATGCTCACGGGCGGGCATTGTTGCGGTCAGCTCATAGTTCGGATTGTCCCGGAGAGCCTGGAGCAACACCGCCTGTCCGGCATCCTGGTCTGGCGCTCCAGTGCTGGCAGAGCGAAGAATGACGGACTGGAACCGCTGATCCTCCACGGCCACCCTGATGAGATCGTTCCCTTGGGGATAGAGGGAGAAGGTTGTCTCCCAGGTGATCTCGGGGTGATCTCGTAGGTGGTACTTCAGGGAGTCCGTCGCCGAGGAGATGTAGATGCCCGGCTTGGGGTTGTCCTCGATCACCTCCAGGACGGGCTGGACGCTGACCCAGGAACGGTACATGGCCTCCGAGCGGGAAACCCCGAATAGCAGGGCTGTCAGAAGTAGCACCGCCACTGGGAGCAGCTTCCATGTGCGTCTGGACAGTTGCGCCAGCGCGTAGCCAGCCAAGGGAGCCAAGAACAGTGCGGAGTACGCCATGTGCTTGTCGAAGGAGACTGCCTCCCCAAGGATCAACTGCCCGGCGGGCAGCGCCATGCCACCGCCGAGCAGGCCCAATCCCAGCAGCGCGTGACCCGGCCCTCGCCGGGCAAGCAGCAGTCCTCCGCCGACTGCGATCAGGATGAGGATGCCGATGTCGAGCATCATCCATGCCGTTAGGTCGTCCACGCTGTACGGGCTGAGCGCGGTTCGGTGAGTGGTTGTGAACGCGATGCCTGCTGCAATCTGATCTGACCAGGCAAGCCAGGCAGCACAAGGGATCGCCGCGGCGATGACGCCAGCCAACCCCGCGCGCCAGCGGGGCGAGATCAGGAAAACGACGCCCAGTACCACCGGGATGAAAATTGCACCCGTGTACTTCATAATGGGGACCAGGCCAAGGATCGCTCCAGTGGCCATTGCCGACATCCAACCCTTCTGAACGCCCGTCCAGAGTGCGGCTGCCAGCAGGGCAATGACCAGAGCGTCGAAGGTTGCCAGACCACCGGCGAAGATGACCGGGCCCGTCAGCGAGAAGATGGCGGCAGCGAGCATGCCTTCACGGCGGTACCCCAGGTCTGCCAGTGCGCGGTAGACGAAGATCGTCGCCGCCAACACGCAGAGCAGGCTGAATCCCCTGACCAGGGCGAGCCCTCCGAGGGTTTCCAGCACGGCAGCGAGCACGGGGTAGATGAACGGCACGCCGGAGAACGAATCCCCATATGCCTCGACACCGTCACCCGTCAGCCAGTGCGTGAGATAGTCGTGTCCCGCGTTGATGTAAAGCGCCTCATCGATGAAGGCTGTGTTAGACAGCCGCAAGCTGAGTAAAGCCAGCAGCACCAGCATCGCCACGAGAGGAACGCGGGCTACCCAGCGCGGCGTGCCCTCGACTTGGAATTTGGACGGCAGGGCCTGGCTAATGGCCTCGTTCCAGGCTGGCCGACGGTACAAGTCGCCCGGCCGAGTGAGGATGTCCGTCATGTGAGTTCCCTCCTCGGAGGCAGCGTTGAGTCTTGCTGGTGCTTGGGTAGGATGCGCCGGACGGCTATCCCCAAAATCAGCAACGTTAGAGCAGTCAGCCCGGCGGCGCCGGCCATGAAGCCGTCGTGGGTGACCTCCTCCAAGAGGCCCAGGAAAGTGTTCATCAGGTCAGCCACTCCTTCTCTCCACCCCGCAGGGCAAGCCGAAGCGCCTTCCAGTAGGCGATCGACTGGTATGCCTCATAAATCCACAGCGGGATGATCAAGGTGGCATAGATCCGTGCCTTCCAGCCTGCGTTCCAGGTGGCGACCAGTTGATCGAGCATGAACACTGGGATGATGAGCAGCCACAACGGGTAGAACGCCACCCCCTCGAAAGCCAGGGCGTAGGCCCAGGTCACCAGCATCAGCAGCGGGATGACGGTGCGGAAGTATGTCCACGCCTGCACGGCCCAGGCCTTACGGGTGTGTTCCACGAACCCATAGGTGAAGAGGGTCTCCAGAGTCCCCCGCTGCCAGCGCAGTCGTTGGACCATCCAGTCGTGCCAAGTCGGCATCACGTCGGTGACGACGATGCAGTCCTTGGCGCACCGGGGGTCGTAGCCCACCCGTTTCAGCGCCACAGTGAGCTCGTAGTCCTCCGTGAGTGAGGACTCCTCGTAGACCATTCCCTTTACACCTGGGATGACACTGCTGCCTCGCATCTCGGCCACCTTGCGAAGCGCTTCGACCGTGAACATGGTGGCCGCACCCGACAGCACATGGATGCGTCCAGCACGCCGATGAACCGTGCGCAGCCCCTGGGTGTACTCGATCTTCTGGAGCAGGGCCACGCGTGAGGGGTGGTCGGCGGCGACGTAGGAGCCGCTGATGCCTCCACGCAGCGGCCACCGCTCGAAGTAGGCCATGCCAGCAGCCACGAAGTCGTGGTTCAGACGGCTGTCTGCGTCCATCATCAGCACGACGTCATGAGGCTGGAGAGCCGGGAGGACCTTGGCGAGCCCCTGGTTGAGCGCACCCGCCTTCCTGGCACTGTTGTCCCAGGTCTCCAAGACCTCCACCCCCATGGCTTTGGCGATGGCCACGGTGCCGTCGGTGCAGTTATCTGCCGCCACGAGGATGTGGTCGGGGGCCTGGATCTGGCGGCGCAGGCTTTCGACCGTCTGCGCGATCCCGATCTCTTCGTTGTGGGCTGGGATGATCGCGATCACTCGGGCAGGAGGCCGGGGCTTCCCGTCCGGCTCCGCAAGCGGGCTCGGACGGAGATCATTGCTCAGTTGCATGACTGCTACTCCTCACGGAGGGAGGGCACGAGCACGGGGATGCTCGCGACGGGACGGATGCGGTAGATGACCCGGGACGTGAAAGCGAAGCGGACCACGAACGCGGCTGCGAGGGTCGCAGCTTGGGCGACGAGACCGGGCAAGAGCAGCAGGTCCACTAGGAGCACGAGCACCGGCATCCGGACGAGCGTTTCGACGTTGTTGAAGCCAACGCTGGCCGCGAAGCGCTGCCAGATAGGGCGGCCCTCACGCAAATCGCGGAACACCAACCGCTCCTGCATCAGGAAGTTGCTCAGGATGGTCAGCTCGGTGGCCACGATCGCGGCCAGCAGGTAGTGCGCCCCCAGCCCAAGCATCGCGGCCATGATCACCAAGTTCAGAACCGTGCCGAACGCGCCGACGGCGGCGAACCGGGACATGCGGCCGAACGGCGGACTGAGGGTCATTTTTCGCCGTCGCTGACGCACCCGTTGAGGCGCCGTGGCACGGTCAAATTGCGTTTCCTGATATGAAGGAGTAGCCATATCCACCGTGATCCTGAGCTTGGGAATGCTGTCGGGCGTCTTGCTGCCTCCAAGCTAGGCACGGTGAATGCCCATTTACCCGCGCAAATGGACACCAGTGCGGGATATGGCTAGTTCGATGTGGAAGCTGCGGAAACTGCGGAACCGGTTCTGCCCGAAGACGACTGATCTGTCCTCAGGCCGCGCGCGAGGCTTGGTTTGGCTCTGGCACGGCTCGGAAGCGTCACGAGCCTCAAGCACCGGAAGAAAGGCGCTCTGCAGAATGCACGTATTTACAGCTTCGCCCGGTGCTGTAATCGTCCAATGGTGCGTTATGT
The DNA here is from genome assembly GCA_039932075.1 of Pseudarthrobacter sp. Taxonomy (GTDB): domain Bacteria; phylum Actinomycetota; class Actinomycetes; order Actinomycetales; family Micrococcaceae; genus Arthrobacter. The sequence continues at coordinate 4,060 of JBDTQQ010000220.1, forward strand.
GGGTATCCGCACCAGCTATGTGGTGCCCGACCAAACGCTAAGCCGCGGTCCTGAAGAACAGCTCCGTGACCACAGCGAGCCGGTGCGGGTCTTCCACACCGCACAGCTCGCGGGCGGAGTGCATCGAGAGCAGCGGCACGCCGACGTCGACCGTCCGGATCCCCAGGCGCGTGGCGGTGAGCGGTCCGATGGTGGAGCCGCAGGGCATCACGTTGTTGGACACAAATTCCTGGTACGGCACCTTCGCCTCACCACAAAGCCGAGCCCACAGCGCGGCACCGGCCGCATCCGTGGCGTAGCGCTGGTTGGCGTTGATTTTCAGCAGCGGGCCGCTGTTGAGTACGGGGTGGTTGGCCGGATCGTGCCGTTCGGGATAGTTGGGATGCACGGCGTGGCCGGCATCCGCGGAAACACAAAACGACGCCGACAACGACTGCCGCCGCTGACTCACCGTGGCGCCGAGGCCGTCGGAGATCCGCACCAGCACGTCCTCAAGGATGGGCCCGCAGGCCCCTGACCGGGAGTTCGAGCCGATTTCCTCATGGTCGAACGCCGCGAGGACAGCAATCGGCCCACCCGCAGACGCAGACGCACCGTGCGCGATGAGCGCCGCCAGCCCGGCGTGCGTGGCCGAAAGGTTGTCCAGCCGCCCGGACGCGAAGAACTCGCTGTTGGCCCCGAATACCGAAGGTGCCTGCGTGTCCGCGATGACGACGTCGTACCCGCCGATCTCCGCCGCGCTCACCGAAGCCCCCTCCACACGGGATGCCAGGACACCGAGCAGGTCAAAATCAGCAGGATTTCCCAGCCCCCAGACGGGATTCATGTGTCGCTGCTTGTCCAGCGTCAGGCCCTCGTTCACCGCACGGTCCAGGTGGATCGCCAGCTGCGGGAAGCGGAGCAGCGGGCCGGTGGCTGTGAGGTGATGGGTGCCGTCCA
>JBDTQQ010000221.1:0-4994 GCA_039932075.1 Pseudarthrobacter sp.
GCCAAAAGGACTTGGTCGGCGTCGGCGGCGGCTTCCACGAACTCGCGCTCGTCCCCTGGCCGGCTGGAGATCAAACGAGCCCGAATCTGGTTGTTTTGGGCAGGCTCTGCCCAAGCCCGGATGACCATGGTGCCTTCGATGTCCGCCATGAGCGGGCGCCCTGCTTTCGTTGTCTGCAATTCGCAAATTAGCCACGAACATTACTGCCCGGTAAATACCATCCTAGGCACAGATTATGGGCCGCCCAAGTCAAAGGGTGTCACGCCATAGTTTCACGAAATAACGTAAAAATAACGCACTTGTAACGAGGTAACTACGGCCGGACGCGTTGACTGATCGGGAGACTTCGGAAGGGGGTGATTTGATATGAAGGAACTCACACTCCAGGAGCTGGAAAGCCAGCAGGTGGAGCTGTTGCCGTCGCGGGAAACCCTGTTTCTGGACTCCACCAACTGGGCAAGCGTGGTCGCGAGCAATACCTCTCTTGCACTGAATGCCGGCTCATTGCTCTCATCGGCTAACAGCGCTGCTGTTCAGACAATCCTTGTCGCCCAAGGCTAGTCCCGCGTGCTATTCGATATCTGAACCCCGGGGCTGCCCGGGGAGAGAGGTGTGGTGCTATGGCCGCATCAAACGAGCTGTCACCGGTGGAACTCGACGCCGAGGTTTTGGAACTGCTTCCTGTTCGGGAAACGCTGTTCTTTGACATCAACGTCGCTCCCATAGTCGCTGTGAATCTTTCGATGGCCGTCAATGCGGCATCACTAGGTTCCGTTGCGAACTCTGAGGCCTGGCAGACCCTGTTCGTAGCACAACAGTAGGCCTGGAGGATTCTTTGCAGCCTGGTGGGCATGCTCCAATGTCGGGGCATGCCCGCCGTCCCTAGTGGCTCATCCCTTCGTGCGGAAAATGACAAGTTGGCGGGGATAGTGACAGCAACACCTGATGCCGCATTTCTAAGTCGCTGGGTCCCAGCTCCCGGGATTGTTTTTCTGGGCCCGGTTGAAGGCTCGGGACTCAAGGACAACAGCTACCTGCTCCAGCGTGGAGACGGGCAGATTGTCCAACTTTCCGAACTGCTCCACCTGGTGATGATTTCCCTCTCGGTGGAGAAATCCCTCGACGACACAGCGCGCGACATCAGCGATGCCTACGGCCGGGAGCTCGGAGTGAGCGGGCTGCGCCACCTGATCGACACCAGACTCGCGCCGATGGGGCTGGTCAGGGACGGGTCCGCCGATCCGGCCGAGGCTCCGGCCGCGCCAAGGGCTGACCCGCTGCTGGTACTGCGGCTGAAAGGGACGCTTCTTCCGGAGAAGGCGGTCAATGGTGTGGCCGCGATCCTGGCGCCGCTGTATTGGGGCCCCGTTGTGGTGACCGTCCTGGCGGCGGTGGTGTTGATCGATGCCCTGGTCATTGCCAGAAGCGACTTTATGGCTTCATTGGAACAGATACTGCTCACCCCGGCGCTGTTGCTGGGGATCTTTGCACTGCTGACGCTGGCTGCCGTGATCCACGAACTGGGCCATGCCACAGCGTGCCGGTACGGGGGTGCGCGGCCCGGAGTGATCGGCGTCGGCGTTTATCTTGTCTTCCCCGCGTTCTTCACCAACGTCACTGACTCATACCGACTGGGGCGGGCGGGCCGGATCCGTACCGACCTTGGCGGGCTGTACTTCAACTGCCTCTGCCTGATCGGTTTGGGCGGAGCGTATCTCCTGACAGAACAAGGATTCTTCCTGCTCGCGGCCGGTCTGATGCATTTCCAGATGATTCAGCAACTGGTGCCGACGCTGCGTTTCGACGGCTACTTCGTGCTGGCCGATATAGCCGGCGTCCCCGACCTGTTTAACCGGATCCGCCCGGTCCTGCTCAGCCTCATCCCGGGCCGCCCCGTGGATCCGCTGGTCACCCAGCTCCGTCCATTCGCCCGCCGCATCGTCACGGTATGGGTTGTCACCGTAGTTCCGCTCCTGGTCCTCTCGCTCGGCTGGATGCTGGTCAGCCTGCCCGCGATCATCGAGCAAGCAGCTACTGCCATCCGACGTCACGCGGGGCTTGCTGCTGCGGCCGTTGAGGCGCGTGATCTGCCAAGTGCGGCGCTCTCCATGTTGTCCATCCTCATGTTGTCCTTGCCGATAGTCGGCCTGGCCATCCTGCTGTACCGGCTGCTGTCCGGCCTGCTCGCCCTCTTCCGGCGCCTCGGCAGGCGTCTGTTCCGGCACCCGTTGCGTTCGACGGCGGAGCCTGAGGCCGTAGCGCCACGGCACCTCCGGGCGGTGCATCCCGGGGCAGGGAAGCCACTACAGATGGGGAAGCCACTACAGAAAGGAAGGTCCGCCATGGCTATTGCAGTGCCTCCCGCGGCCGTGCCCGACAACAACGTCCCCGCCGCTCCGCTGCGCTCGCCGTCGCATTTTCACGCTCCGGCGCCCGCGGAGGTTTCCGGGCCTCTGCCCGGGTCTCTGCCCGGGCCCGTGGTTTGGCCCCAAACCGACGACGACGTCCCCACCCTGCAGGATTTTCTCGCCGACAGGCCGGTGCCGCCGTCAGCCCTGGCCGAGGGCGGCTGGCAGGGTGTCATCCGGCGGCTCACCGGCAATTCAATCAGCCCCGCACCCGGGCGCCGGGAACTCGCGCACTTGCAGGCGGTCGAAGACGTGCAGCGTCGGCTTGACGGCCCCAGAACCGTGGTTGTGGTCAACCCGAAGGGCGGTGCGCATAAGACCACCGCGACGCTGCTTCTCGCGGCAACGCTAGGCATCCAGCGCGGCGGTTACACCCTCGCGTGGGACAACAACGAGACGCGCGGCACGCTGGGGTGGCGGGCGCCGATGGCCGGGCACACCGCCACCGCCGTTGACCTTTTGCAGGAGGTGGACCGCTTCGAGGACCCGGCCCTTGGACGGATCGGGGATCTGGACCGGTTCGTCCGCTATCAGGGGTCCGCCCAGTTCGATGTGCTGGCCTCGGACGAGGACGCCGCCGGGGCCGCCACCATAGGAAGCCGTGAGTTCGACCGGCTGCACTCCGCGCTACGCCGTTTCTACCGGATCATCATGGTGGACACGGGCAACAACATGCGGTCCTCCAACTGGGAGGCCGCCGTGGCGGCGGCGGACGAACTGGTGATCGTCTCCACCCTGCGCGAAGACACCGTGGCCAGTGCCGTGTGGCTGGTGGACGGACTGCGCGAACGCGGCTACCAGGCCAAGGTCAGGAACGCCGTGACCCTGCTCGCCGCACCATCACGGCACACCGACGTGCAACTTCATCAGCGGACGCGGGCTCACTTCGAGAGCCTTACACGGGAAGTCCTCGACGTTCCCTATGACAGCTCGCTTGTGGCCGGCGGACCGCTCAGTTACCAGGCGCTGCAGCCGGAAACGCGGGAGGCCTGGCTCCGTGCCTCGGCTGCGGTGATGCAGGGCCTCTGAGCTGCTGCCTACGGACCAGCCACCTATTTATCCGGGAGTCAGCACGTGGGAAACTGGCCGCATGCGGATCAGCATCCTCCAAGCCGACATCACCACCCGCGCGGTGGATGCGATCGTCAACGCCGCCAACTCCTCGCTCCTGGGAGGCGGAGGGGTGGACGGAGCCATCCACCGGGCGGCAGGGCCCGAACTCCTGGCCGCCTGCCGCGAACTCCGCGATGCCAGCCTGCCGCACGGGCTGGCCGTGGGTGCCGCCGTCGCCACTGCCGGGTTCCGGCTCCCGGCGCGCTGGGTCATCCACACCGTGGGGCCGAACCGGCGCGCGGGGCAGACTAACCGGGCGTTGCTGGTTTCCTGTTTCAGCGAGAGCCTGCGGCTGGCGGATTCGCTGCGTGCAGGTTCCATCGCGTTCCCAGCGGTGGGCGGCGGCGTTTACGGCTGGGCGGGGCGGCAGGTGGCAGAGGCAGCGCACGACGCCGTTACCGGGTTTGGTGCCTCGCACCCGGAGAGCGCACTGGAGCGTGTGGAGTTCGTGCTGTTCAGCTCCGAGATGGAGGACTCATTCAGCACGGTGTTTGAGCAGCCTCGCTGAGTTCCAACTTGCTGCGGTATTCGACGGGCTGCTTGCTGATCGGGTCCACAAACCGGATGCCGCGGGCCAGGAGCTGCAGCGGTTTGGCGTAGTCGTCCGGGGCCTTGTCCAGCAGGTCGGGGTAGAACGCGTCGTTGACGATGCCGAGGCCCAGTGACGCCATGTGGACCCTGAGCTGGTGCGTCTTCCCGGAGTGCGGCTCAAGCCGGTAGCGCGCAAGGCGGTGGGTGCGCAGGTTGCCGGCGCTGGGGGTGACGGGCGCGCGCGAGGAGGTGCCGGCGTCGAAGGTTTCCAGCCGCTCGATCCGGGTCTCCGCGTTCGGTTCGCCGTCGATCACTTCGGCCAGCAGGTAACTGCGGGATTTCGTCATCCTGTTGCGAACCACCACGGGGAAGCCGACAGCCGGGTACCCGGCAGCGGGCTCCGCGGCGGAGATGCACTCGTATTCCTTTTGCACCTGGCGCTTCTCGAAGAGCACCTGGTACTTGCCGCGGGTTTCGGGGTTCGTGGACAGCAGGAGCAGGCCGGCCGTCATGCGGTCCAGGCGGTGCATAGGGATGAGGTCCGGCAGGTTCAGCTGGTTCCGCAGCCGGACCAGTGCCGATTCCTGGATATACGTGCCGCCGGGGGTTGTGGGCAGGAAGTGCGGCTTATCCACCACCAGGAGGTGCTCGTCCTGGTGCAAAATGCTGATGTCCACCGGGATGCGGGTCTCCGGGGGAAGGGTGCGGTAGTACCAGATGAAGGTGTGGTCATCGAGCTTCGTGGCCCGGTCCAAGGGGACGCCGCCCTCGCCTACGATCTCGCCGGCGTCGAACCTGTCCTCGATGCCCTGCGGATCGATGTGGCCCCAGCGGTGCATCATGTAGTCCATCGCGGTGGTCCACGGACCCACGTCCGGGAGGCGCAGGCGGGTGGCGTTCACGCCGTCACGCACGGGGAGGGGGGATTGCATCACCGGTCCA
>JBDTQQ010000222.1:0-4973 GCA_039932075.1 Pseudarthrobacter sp.
GGCATCAACTTCCCCATCGGTGTCCTCATCTACTGGACCACCACCAACCTCTGGACCATGGGCCAGCAGTTCTTCGTGATCCGCCGCATGCCGACGCCGGGATCCCCCGCTGCCAAGGCCCTCGCCGAACGCCGGGCCGCCAAGGGCCTCCCGGTACTGCCCCTTCTGGGCGGAAAGAAGGCCGACGCCGAAGCGGAAGCAGCTGCGGCCGCGGCGGTTATCGAGGCAAAGGGACAGCGCGTCCAGCCCCAGCGTAAGAACAGGAAGAAGAAGTAATGTCAGCCGAAAGCACCGAAAACGCCCTTTCCGACGAGGTCATTGACGATCAGGACGAAGCCTCGACGGACACCGAAAGCAACCCCAAAGGCACTGCTGCCAGTCGCCTCGAAGAGGAGGGCGACGTCGCTGCAGATTACTTGGAAGAACTCCTGGACATTGCAGACATCGACGGTGACATTGACATCGAAGTCCGCAACGGACGGACCTACATCTCCATCGTCGCCGAGGAAGAGACCGATAGCCTCGACAGCCTGGTGGGCGAGGACGGGGAAGTCCTCGAAGCCCTTCAGGAGCTCACACGGCTTTCAGTGCTCTCAGCAACCGAAAACCGTTCCCGGCTGGTGCTGGACATCAACGGCTACCGTCAGCAGCGTGCCGGCCACCTGCAGAAGATTGCTGAGGATGCGGCAGCAACAGTGAAGGAGACCGGCGAAGCCGTGGCGCTGGAACCGATGAGCGCATACGAACGCAAGATCGTTCATGATGCCGTTGCTGACCTTGGCCTCGTCAGCGAGTCCGAAGGCGAAGGCGCCGGCCGCCACATCGTTGTATCCGCTGACTAGAGAATTGCTGAACCGGTAATCATGGTTGATATCACGGCAGCTGAGCTGCTGGCGGCTGAGAAGATCTTCGGCGACCGCCTGGACTTGGCTAAGCGCTACGTTGAGCACCTCGCAACGTCGGGGACGGAACGCGGACTCATCGGACCGCGTGAAATTCCGCGTTTGTGGAGCCGGCACGTACTCAACTGTGCCGTCATCGAAAGCGAGATCCCGCACGGCAGTCGCGTCGCCGACGTCGGAAGCGGTGCGGGGCTGCCAGGGCTGTGCCTTGCCATCGCCCGGCCTGATCTGGAGCTCACTCTGATAGAGCCCCTGGAGCGCCGCGTCATCTGGCTCCAGGAAGTGGTGGACGATCTGGGGCTCACCAATGTCACAGTCATGAGGACTCGCGCGGAGCTTGCAGTGGGCATGGTCGACGCCGACGTGGTCACCGCGCGGGCGGTGTCTGCGCTGAGTAACCTGGCTGGCCTCACGATTCCCCTGCTCGCGGGCAAGGGTGAGGTGGTGGCCATCAAGGGCCGCAGCGCAGGTGAAGAGATTGAAAAGGCCGCGAAGGTGATCCGTAAACTCGGCGGTGTGCAGACGAGCGTGATCACCGTTGGCGAAAGCCTGTTGGAAGAGCCCACAACTGTGGTGCGGATCGTAGTAAACAAGTCCCGAAAGATTGCCTAGTCCTGGCCCGGTAACCTAGGTCTGCAGGGCGAAGCGGTTAGGCTAGACAACGGCAGGAACGGCTGAACGAGAGTGAGTGTGTCCCAGTGACCAGTAGCGAAACCCACACACAACGGATCCCCCCGTTTGTGTCCTTGGGGTCAGCACGTTCATTTGCTGGCATGGGTTCCGCACCGGTGCGCGGCGAGAATCACCCGAACCCGGTTGCAGGTGTTGCAACTCTTGCGTCTGTTTCACGTGAAACGTCTGCAGGCGGCAAAGCCAACGTCATAGATACGATGGACGATTCCAGTCCGATCGCCCGTGAGCTCGCGCATGAGACTAAACGCCGGGAACGGCTGGTCGGCAGGGAACTGCCTAAGCCGGAGAAGACCCGTGTCTTCACGGTGTCCAACCAGAAGGGCGGAGTGGGTAAGACGACCACTACCGTTAACATTGCTGCTGCCCTTGCTGCCGCAGGCTTGAATGTTTTGGTCATCGACATCGACCCGCAGGGCAACGCTTCCACCGCTCTGGGCGTGGAACACCACGCCGATGTGGATAGCATCTACGATGTCCTGATCAACGACTTCCCGCTGGCTGACGTTGTGGCGCCCTGCCCGGACATCGGCAACCTGATTTGTGCGCCCGCGACCATTCACTTGGCCGGTGCCGAGATCGAGCTTGTTTCCTTGGTGGCTCGTGAGCAGCGGTTGCGCAGGGCCATCGACGTCTATGCCAAGACCCGGGCCAAGAATGGCGAAGAGCGCCTGGACTACATCTTCATTGACTGCCCACCGAGCCTGGGACTGTTGACGGTGAACGCCTTCTGTGCCGCTGGCGAGGTTCTGATCCCCATCCAGTGTGAGTACTACGCTCTCGAGGGCCTGAGCCAGCTGTTAAAGAACATCGAGATGATTCAGAAGCACCTCAACGCTGATCTCGTCGTTTCCACGATCCTGCTCACGATGTACGACGGCCGCACCAACCTGGCAGCCCAGGTTGCGGCCGAGGTTCGCCAGCATTTCCCGGACCAAGTCCTGGGTGCAGTGGTTCCCCGTTCGGTGCGTATTTCGGAGGCACCGAGTTACCAGCAGACTGTGATGACGTACGATCCTTCCTCCAGTGGAGCCCTGTCCTATTTGGAAGCCGCAGCGGAAATCGCTGAGCGCTAGAATCTTCAAAAACTGCAACAAGCGGAGTCCGGCAATGCCGAACTCTTCCATCGGAGGGATTTATCCATGAGCGAGAAGCGACGCGGCCTGGGCCGCGGTCTTGGCGCACTCATTCCAAGTTCCGCCGCTGGTAATGGGTCGGGCAACGGGACACCTGCGTCACGGCCCGTGGACCTCTTCTTTCCTGAGGGCCGGAAGAAGGTTGATTCCGCCGCGGAGGCCGGTGAGGTGTCGCAGGCTTCGCCCACACGTTCCCCTGCGGCTTTGGTGAAGAACGCACACACCGAGGATGTTCCAGTGACTAGCGCTGAGGCTGCATCGAAGGCTGCCTCCCCCGCTAAGCAGAACGCCAAGCTGGCCGGGAGGGCTCCTTCGGCGAAGACTCCGTCCAAGGCTCCGGCAAAGACCGGGACAGCCGCCAAGTCTGAGGCCACCGCACCGATTCCGGCCGAACTGAAGGTCCGCCCTGCGGAGGACGCGGCGATTCCTGCCGCTGAAGCGCAAAGCAACGTTGAGGACAACGGCGTTGATTTGGTTGAGGTCCCGGGCGTCCGATTTGCCGAGATCCCTGTCACCGACATCCATCCGAACCGGAAACAGCCTCGCTCGGTTTTCGATGAGGACGACATGGCGGAGCTAATCCACTCAGTGCGTGAAATAGGCGTCCTCCAGCCAATTGTGGTCCGGACGTCAACCGAAAAAGGTGGTGAGCCCTATGAGCTGGTCATGGGTGAGCGCCGCTGGCGTGCAGTGCAGGCCGCGGGGTTGGAAACCATCCCTGCTATTGTGCGCGACACCACCGATGATGACCTTCTCAGGGATGCCCTCCTGGAGAACCTGCACCGCAGCCAGCTGAACCCCTTGGAAGAAGCGGCCGCGTATCAGCAGCTCCTCGAAGATTTTGGGACAACGCACGAACAGCTCGCTGATCGTATCGGTCGCTCGCGTCCGCAGGTATCCAATACTCTGCGCCTTCTGAAGCTCCCGCCCCTGGTTCAGCGCCGCGTCGCGGCAAGCGTTCTTTCCGCCGGCCATGCGCGTGCGTTGCTCGCCCTGCCGGACGCTGCGGCAATGGAACGGCTCGCTCAGAAGATTGTGGCGGAGGGTATGTCCGTGCGGGCAACCGAAGAGGCGGTGACGCTGTACCAGGATCCCGCCAAGCCTGCCAAGAACAACATCCCGCGTCCCGGTGCCCGACACGAACGGCTGGACTACTTAGCCTCATCCCTCTCCGATCGGCTGGATACCAATGTGAAGATTTCCCTTGGAGTCCGCAAAGGCCGCGTTAGCATCGAATTCGCTAGTGTTGAGGACCTCAACAGGATCATGGACGTGCTTGCTCCCGGATCGGAGAACTAGCACCCGCCTGTACTGAACATTTGAGGGCCTGTTTCATGCGAAACAGGCCCTCTTTTTGTGCGAGCGTTGTTACGGAGTTGCAAACCCTGCGACGTACTCCGTTTGCCGCTTACGCCCTTGGGCAAGGCGATGGGTAGGAGCCGGCCCGGACCTCGCGAGGCGTATTTGGCCATCCGCGCGCTTTGACGCCCCTTCTGAGCGAGTGCTTCGCATGTCGGGCCAGTCATACCCTAGGGCAGACGCCGCGACGCTGGGTGCGGCTGTACAGCTATTCCTGGGTTCAAGAAGGCGAACAGTCGCCGCCAGGCTTTCCGACGGTCTCAGACCTCGGCAATGTGGCAATCAGCCTTTGGCACTGGACACGTGCGCTGTCGCCGTTCGTCTCCCTGGAGCATTTAGGCGTATTGCCCGTTCCATTGGAGGTGTCCGCATACGGGTAAGCTGTCAATGCTGACCGACTTCGGTAGTGTCCCATTCAATCTCAGATGACAAGCTAACGATGACAAGGTAGATATCGGGCGAGCGGCTGAGGATTTCCTCTGGGTACCTGCGGGCGCAGTGGCGCTGCACCGGCTAATGACGAATTCACTCTCCCCATTCTCCCGTGGAGGGAGGCTTTTGCGAGGCATAGAGGCCTTATTTTTCAGGCGTAGCAATTCCGAATACTGTGGCGTTGCTGCGCGTTGTTTCACGTGAAACAGGGTGGCCCGGCGTCCAGGTCGGCCATTGGGGTCTTGGATCGGATGCCCACAGGGCTCAGATGATGACAAACCTCGCCGTCGGTGTGGGAGCTTTGGTCACATAACGGATGGGTGTGGCAAATCGTATGGAACGGGTCTTCTGGGAGCACCCAAACCTAAGGTTACCTGCGGTGCTCCAAATCGCAGCTCGAGCAGTTGATGCGTCGACGTCAGCAAGCCTCGGTCGGCCGGGAACGTGCACTTGG
>JBDTQQ010000223.1:0-4973 GCA_039932075.1 Pseudarthrobacter sp.
GGCACTGTCTTCGTACCGTTGTTGTAGGACTTGTCATCGTTGACCTCAGGGGTCTTGCCTGCCTGGAGATCCTTGACCATGACGATTGCGTGCTCAACGAGCTTGCGGGTGTCCTTATTGATGGTGGAGTACTGCTCGCCCGCAATGATCGACTTCACGGACTCAACTTCGGAGTCCTGGCCGGTGACGACAGGAATCGGCTTGCCCGCCGCCTTGACAGAGGTGATGACAGCGCGGGCGAGGGTGTCGTTGGGGGAGAGGACACCGTCGAGCGAGGCCGTCCCGTAGGAACCGGTCAGCAGGGTATCCATCCGGCGCTGGGCGTTCTCGGCCTTCCAGTCCTGCGTGACGGCCTTTTCGAACGTGGTCTGTCCGGAGAGTACTTTCAGCGTGCCGTCGTCGATCTTCGGCTTGAGGACCGACATGGCGCCGTCGAAGAAGACCTTCGCGTTGGCGTCATCCGGCGAACCCGCCAGAAGCTCAATGTTGTATGGACCCGCGGGCTTCTTGGCCTTCATGCCGTCCAACAGGGCTTGGCCCTGGAGCACGCCCACCTTGAAGTTGTCGTAAGCCACGTAGTAGTCCACATTGGCCGTGTTCAGCAGGAGACGGTCGTAGGCGATGATCGTGGCGCCTGCGTCCTTGGCCTGCTGGAGCTGGGTACCCAACTGGGAGCCGTCAAGGGCACCGACAATAATGACCTTGGCGCCCTTGGCGATCATGGCGCTGATCTGGTTCTGCTGCTCGGCCACACCGTTGTTGGCGAACTGGACAGTCGGCTTGAAGCCGGCGCTGCTGAGGCCGTCGTTGAACAGCTTTTCCGCCAGTACCCAGTTCTCGCTGGTCTTCTTGGGAAGTGCGACGCCGATCGCGGAGTCCTGGGCGAAGCCGCCGGTTCCCCCGCTGGCGCCGCCGCCCGAGGTGCTTGGTTCGGAACGTCCGCAGCCCGTCAGCGCCAGTGCCGCGATCGCAGCTATCGCTGCTGCCTTTCCTGCTTTGCCAAACATTCGCATTTCTTTGTCCACTTTCTTTTGGGGGTGTTGGGTAGGGAAGCTGATGTGCTCACGCTTCCCTGGAGATGGTTTCTCTGGTGGAGGTGACCTCATCCGGCTGCAGCGGTGTGCCGGGCCCGCCCGACGGGCGGTTGAAGTTCCTCATCATCAGCCCGATGATCGAGGCCCGCCCCTGCGACTTGTTGTAGACGTCGATAGCCACGGCCACCAGCAGCACCAGGCCCTTGATCATGGACTGCCAGTCAGCGCCGACGCTGAGTAGCTGCAGGCCATTGTTCAGTACGGCCATGACAAGGCCTCCGACGATGGATCCAATGACAGTACCCACGCCGCCGGTGACTGCCGCGCCGCCGATGAAGACTGCGGCGATGGCGTCAAGTTCCCAGCCGGTGCCATCTGAGGGTCCCGCAGAGGTGGAGCGGGCCACGAAGATCATGCCGGCCAGTCCGGCGATGATGGACATGTTCATCATGACCAGGAAGTTGATCTTCTTGGACTTCACGCCGGAGAGTTCCGCCGCGTGGCGGTTGCCGCCGACGGCGTAGACGTGGCGGCCAACCACGGTCTTGGACGAGATGAACCCGTAGACCAAGACCATGACGGCGAGGATGAGGCCCGGAATCGGGAAGGACGTGCCGGGCCGGCCGGTGGCGAACAGGTACGTTGCGTAGAGGATGGCACCGCAGATCAGGACGAGCCGAAGGACACTCACCCAGGTCTCCGAAACCTCCGCGCCGAGCGCCTTGGCGGTTCGACGCCGTCGGACTTCGCCGAAGATAACAAACGCGACGCCCAAAAGCCCCAGAAGCAGCGTGAGATTGTTAAATCCGGTGTCCGGCCCGACTTCAGGGAGGTAGCCGGCACCGATGTACTGGAATTCCCTTGGGACGGGAATCGAGTTGGACTGGCCAACGAACTGCTGTGCACCGCGGAAGATCAGCATGCCGGCCAGGGTCACAATGAACGCCGGGATTCCGACGTACGCAGTCCACATGCCTTGCCACGCGCCGATCAGGGCGCCAAGGCCCAGCCCCAGCAGGATCGCGACGAACCAGGGGAGCTGCCAGTCCCGCATGCAGATGGCCACCACCATGCCCACGAACGCTGCCACCGAGCCCACGGAGAGGTCGATGTGCCCGGCGATGATGACCATCACCATGCCGATGGCCAGGATGAGGATGTAGGAGTTTCCGTTGAAGAGGTTGATGACGTTGCCCGGGGTGAGGGTGATGCCGCCCGTAAGCCACTGGAAGAGGACTATCAGAGCCACTAGGGCAAAGATCATCCCGAACTGGCGGGTGTCGCCACCGAAGAGTTTCTTGAGCGCGTTCATTGTTTTCGGTCCTCGTATCTGGAAGGTTCTGGAAGGCTCCAGAGGATTAGGCGGCTTTTCGGGCGGAGGTCATAAGCTTCATCAGGCTTTCCTGGCTAGCTTCCTCCTTGTTGAGTACGCCCGTGATGGCGCCCTCGAAAATGGTGTAGATGCGGTCCGAGAGTCCCAGCAGCTCAGGCAGTTCGGAGGAAATCACGATCACGCCTTTCCCCTGGTTGGCCAGTTGCTGGATGATGCCGTAAATCTCATATTTGGCTCCAACATCGATGCCGCGGGTGGGTTCATCCAGGATCAGCAGTTCCGGGTCGGTGAACATCCACTTGGCCAGGACCACCTTCTGCTGGTTCCCGCCGGACAGCTTGGCTACCCCTTCCTGCACTGATGGGGCCTTTGTCCGCAGGGACTTCCGGTACTCCTCGGCAACTGCAAACTCCTTGTTCGTGTCCACGACGCTGTATTTGCTGATCTTCTCCAGGTTGGCTGACACCGTGGTCGTTTTGATGTCATCGAGCAGGTTCAGGCCGAGGGACTTCCGGTCTTCGGTGACGTAGCCGAGGCCGGCGTCGATGGCCTGGTGAACGCTCTTGAGGTTGACTTCCTTGCCGTGCATGTAGATCTGGCCGGAGACGAAGTGGCCGTAGGACCGGCCGAAGACGGAACGGGCCAGTTCGGTGCGGCCGGCGCCCATGAGGCCCGCAAATCCCACAATCTCACCGCGGCGAACAAAAAAGTTCGAGTTCTTGCAGACCATGCGGTCCTGGATCTGCGGGTGTGCCACCATCCAGTTCTTGACCTCGAAGAACACCTCGCCGATCTGGGGGGTGTGGTCCGGGAAGCGGGATTCAAGGGCGCGGCCCACCATGCCCTTGATGATGCGGTCCTCGTCCACACCGTCGGCCTTGACGTCAAGGGTTTCGATCGACTTGCCGTCGCGAATGATGGTGATGGAATCGGCGATCTGCTCGATCTCGTTGAGCTTGTGAGAAATGATGATGGAGGTGATGCCCTTGCCCTTCAGGCCGAGCATCAGGTCCAGCAGGTGCTGGGAGTCCGATTCATTCAATGCCGCGGTGGGCTCGTCGAGAATGAGGATCTTCACGGACTTGTTCAGGGCCTTGGCGATCTCCACGAGTTGCTGCTTGCCGACGCCGATTTCCTTGATCGGCGTGTCCGGGTCTTCCCGAAGGCCCACCCGGGCAAGCAGTTCTGTGGAGCGCAGCCGGGCTTCGGCCCAGTCGATGACACCGCGCCTAGTGGGCTCATTTCCCAGAAAGATGTTCTCCATGATGGACAGCTCAGGGATGAGGGCCAGTTCCTGATGGATGATCACGATGCCGGCATGCTCACTCGCCCGGATGTCCCGGAACTGCTGGACTTCGTTCTGGTACACGATGTCGCCGTCGTAGCTGCCGTACGGGTAGACACCCGAAAGGACTTTCATCAGCGTGGACTTGCCGGCGCCGTTTTCACCGCAGATCGCGTGGATCTCGCCTGCCTTGACCCGGAGGCTTACTTCGGACAGTGCTTTGACGCCGGGAAATTCCTTGGTGATGGAGCGCATCTCAAGAATAACGGGGTCAGTGTGGGTGGGTTGGGACGTCATGTGCCCTTACGCCTCCAATGCATGACTTCTTCGTCCGCCACCGCAAAGCGCGGGGGCGTCTGATGAAAAAGTAAACTGGATCACACCGGTTGTCGTCAAGTCTTTAACGCAATTGCCGGATAACGAAATGGTCTACGTGCTGCGGATTCCTGCGTGCTGGAACACCAGTGCGGCTGCACCCAAGGCTTCTGCGCGGTCCCCCAGCGAAGACATCGTCAGGGTGGTGGTCTCGCCGATCACCGGTACAGCGTGGCGGATCAGTCCCCGCCGGATGGGGTCCAGAAGCAGGTTCCCCAGCCCGGCGAGGGGACCGCCCACCACGATCACTTCAGGGTTGATCAGGTTGGCAACATTGCCCAAGGCGCGCCCTACTGCCAGGCCGGCGTCGTCAACCACCCGCAGGGTGGCAGGGTCGCGGGCCAACGCTTTTCGCACAATGTCTGCAGGGCTTGCGGGCGGGTCCTCGCCGCGGCTGAGCAGTTCGATCATGGTGGTGGTGGAGGCGATGGTTTCCAGGCAGCCGCGGTTGCCGCAACGGCACACCAGGCCGTGCTCGTGGATGGTGGCATGGCCAATTTCGCCAGTGATGCCCACCGTGCCGTAGTAAGGCGCGCCGTTGAGGATCAGGCCCGCCCCAATGCCCGATCCGATCTTGAGGAACATCAGGTTGCTGACCCCGGTATGGGGGCCCCACGTAACCTCAGACCACGCGCCCAAGTTGGCGTCGTTGTCAACGAACACGGGCATTTTGAGGGTTTCTTCCAGGTGCTGCAGGATGTTGATCCCCACCCATTCCGGAAGGATGGCGCCCTGCGCGACAGTGCCGCTCCGCCGGTCGATAGGTCCCGGAATTCCGACGCCGGCACCCACCACGGCGGCACGGTCCACGCCGCTTTCCAGCAAGAGTTTGTCAAGGAGCAGAACGGCAGCGTCGATGCCTTCTTCGGACTGGTGGCCGAGCGGAAGCAGCACTGATTCTTCCGCGATCACGTGGTAGCTCAGGGAGGCCAGAACGACGCGCAGA
>JBDTQQ010000224.1:0-4962 GCA_039932075.1 Pseudarthrobacter sp.
CCTGCAGCAGCTGATTAATAGTGCTGAACGGCTTGGAGCCGAAGAAACCGCGCGACGCAGATAAGGGGCTCGGGTGCGCACTGGACACCACCGCCGCACCATTCAAGAGCGGCCGGACCGCCTCGGCATCCCTGCCCCACAGCACCGCCACGAGCGGCGGCCTCCCGCCGTCCGCGGTGCGCCGGTTGGCAACCGCGGTGACTGCCGCCGTCGTAATTGCCTCCCAGCCCTTACGGCGGTGCGAGCCGGCGGCACCTGCCCGGACGCTCATGACCCGGTTCAGCAACAGAACGCCCTGACTGGCCCAGGCGGACAGGTCGCCGTGGACGCGCGGCGGAACGCCAAGATCGGAGTCCAGTTCGCGATAGATGTTCGCCAGGCTCCGGGGGATAGGTCGCGTCCGCGCGTCGACGGCGAAGGACAGGCCTACCGCGTGGCCTGGCGTCGGATAGGGGTCCTGGCCCACGATGAGGACCTTGACATCAGCCAGCGGCTGCCTGAACGCTCGGAGGACGTTCGACGGCGATGGCAGCACTTTGTGCCCCGTGGCCACTTCTGCGGCCAGGAAGGTGAGGACGTCCCGCAGCTCTGTTTCAACCGGGCCCAGCGCATCCGCCCAGTCAGCAGCCATCAGCTCACGGAGCGGCATTGCAGCCAGCTCGGCGAAACCAACGGCGTCCGCCGGCTCCTCCGCCAGCTCGAACAGGGCGTCAGATTCAAACACGGTCCCATTCTCGCAGGGATTCTTTCTGCGCCCCCGGCCAGCGCGACGGAGTTCTTGTCCAGATATAGGGCCGGCCAGGGCCGCCAAGGCGGAACAAGTGGACAAAAACTGCGGGGAGGGGGAAATGACAAGCGTGTTATTCACGCCGTAGCATGGGATGAGATTTCAACCTGACCAGCGAAGGGATGTGCCGTGGCGGAGCCTGCTCGCGAACACGTGCCGGACGCCGCGGAGCAGAGCCCGCTGCTGGCTGACTTCAAGCTTCGTGACTCCCCGTTGAGCGAGCGCGACCAGCAGATGCTGGCTCTGGAACGGCAGTGGTGGAAGTACGCCGGCGCCAAGGAACAGGCCATCCGGGAGCTCTTCGACTTGTCCGCGACGCACTACTACCAGCTGCTGAATGCACTCATTGATTCCGAGGCGGCGCTGGCCCACGACCCCATGCTGGTCAAGAGATTGCGTAGACTACGTACGTCGCGTCACCGGGCACGCACTGCTCGCCGCCTGGGTTCCGGCGCCTGACTAACTTCGTGCTGAGCCATCAGCGGCAATCAACAAGGACGTCCCTGCACCATGACCAAATACGCTCGCGATGAATTCGACAAGGTACCGGAGACCGCCTCGCGGCAAGGCGTCCACCGCACGGCCTCGGCGCCCGTCCGGCGGAAGCTCTGGCCAGTACTGGCGGTGGGGCTCGCGGCGCTGGCCATCGGGCTGGTCTCATTCCTGATCCTTCCCAAACTCGGCTTCACCCAGGCCGGCAGCGAGCTGTCCACAAGCCTGGAAGCGTCCTCGTCACCCAAAGCAAGCGCCGCCCCGACGCCCAGCGCGGAACCGTCCCCCAGCACCGAGCCCTCGGAGAGCGCCGAGCCATCAGCGAGCCCGGAGCCATCGGTGTCTCCGACTGCCACCGAAACACCGTCCGCCGTCCTGAACAAGGCCCAGGGCGTTGCCGTGTACAACGCGGCCGGCACCGCCGGGCTGGCCGGGCGTGTCAGTTCGGTGCTGCAGAATGACGGCTGGACGCTGGGGCAGGTAGGTAACTGGGCCGGTGCGCCGCAGCAGACGTCCAGGATCTTCTATGCAGGTGAGGCTCAGCGCGCCAACGCCGAAGCACTCGGGACCCTCCTGGGCATCCCCGCGGTGGTCAACAGCCAGGAGTTCCAGGTGCCCCTTGTGGTGGTGCTGGGGCCAGACTACCGGTAGCACCCGCGGTCACGCGTCCATAACGTTCGGGCGGCTGTGCGCCAGTGCGCTCGGTCGCTCCGCCGGGTTGTGGCTAGAGTGATTTGAGGCTTCGGTCCCGTCGCGGCGCACGTCCGTACGCGGCTCACAGCGGGGTGGACCGTCGGCACTACGGAAAGAGTGGACATTATGGCATTGGGAACCGTCAAGTGGTTCAACGCCGAAAAGGGCTATGGCTTCATTACCGTGGATGGCTCCGGGGATGACGTCTTTGTGCACTGGTCGGCCATCGACGGCGAAGGTTACCGGGCGCTCGAAGAGGGGCAGCGAGTGGAGCTTGAAGTCGGCGAAGGCGAGAAGGGCCCGCTGGCCGAGAGTGTCCGGCCCGCAGAGTGAAATGCGGCAGCCTGCCTTCAGCAATCCTCCGTTCCACCACAGCGGCGGCCCTCCTTCTGGCACTGGCCGGGTGTGCGGGCGCCGCCGGGGGCAACGCCCGGCTGGACGCCGTTGAAGCCTCCGGCGACGGTGCCCTGCGCATTGGCCTGATCCTGGACAGCACGGGCGAGCAGAGCTTCCTCAATGACGCGCAGCGGGCCGCCGCGGAGGTTGCAGTCAAGGACATCAACGCCGCCGGGGGCCACAAGGGCAAGCCTGTTGAATTGATCATTGGGACCGGCGAAGGTACGGGAGCGCAGGCCAGGAACCTGCTTGAAGCCAAAGCCGACGTGGTGGTTGGGCCAACGGATTCCAGCCATGCGGCAGCGGCCATCGACGTGCTGTCCGCCGCCAGGACACCACTGATCTCGCCTGCCAATTCAGCAGCGGCCCTGAGTACGTACAAGAGCGGTGGCTACTATTTCCGGACCGCGGCAACTGACGTTGCCCAGGCCTCCGTGCTGGTGAAGCTGGCCAAGGACGGCGGGGCCAAGAGCATTGCCCTCATCCACCAGGACAGTGCCTACGGCAAGGACGTCTCCGCCGCGGTGGCCGGTGCCGCCACGGCCGCGGGCCTCGAAACCGTCAGCACCTCGGCCTTCAAACCGGGCACCGCGCAGAAGGCAGCCGCCGCAGCCCTGTCGTCCAAGCCCGACGCCGTGGTACTGATCGCCCGGGACGATGCCCAGGGTGCCCTCGCGGAACTCAATAATGCGGGGCTGTCCGGGGCCAAGATCATCCTCAGTGACGGTGCCTTCGCGCAGTATGGCTCGGGGCTTGGCTCGAAGGCGCTTGACGGCGCCCGCGCCGTGGTGCCCGGCGTGTTCGCCCCGGCCGCCTTCCAGGCGCGGTTGCTGGAAGTTAATCCTGCCTTGAAGGATTTGTCCTTTGCGGCCGAGGCCTACGATGCCGTGAACCTGGCGGCCTTGGCTGCGGCTGCGGCCGGTGACGACGCCGGCCGCTCCATCGCGGCAAACCTGATCGCCGTATCTGGCGGGACTGGCGGCGGTCAGGACACCGGTCAGCCCGGCAAAGCGTGCCTCAAGTATGCCGACTGCCTGGCGGTGTTGAAGACCGGGACAAAAATCAATTACGACGGCGAATCGGGGCCGGTTGCCTTCGACTCCCACGGAGATATCACCACGGCGAACTACATGGTGTTCACCTATGGCGCGGACAACCGGGCCGTGCTCACCGGGCGTGAGGCCTCCGGCCGGGCTGCAGGCTGATCGCCAACGGCGAACGGGTGCCGGCAGATACGCAGTTTCGGGGTCCATTCGCTTGCACTCTCACCTGGGGAGTGCTAATTATTGAGTTAGCACTCCTACGAACCGACTGCTAAAGCAATGTCCGGCACCCGCCGGTTGCGGAGCTTGGCACCGGGTTTTGGAGCGAGAGAAACACCTAGCTGGAGTGAGATCCCCAGCCACGGCATACAGAGGCCGCGGTCAAAGATCGTCCGTCGCGGGCACTGCAGTGAGGTTCATTCTTAACGACTGTCCCGAAAGGACTACTGCCGTTATGGCCAAGATCATTGCATTTGATGAAGAGGCACGCCGCGGTCTTGAGCGGGGCCTGAACATCCTCGCCGACGCCGTCAAGGTCACCCTCGGCCCGCGTGGACGCAACGTCGTCCTCGAAAAGAAGTGGGGCGCCCCCACGATCACCAACGATGGTGTTTCCATCGCCAAGGAGATCGAGCTGGACGATCCTTACGAGAAGATCGGCGCAGAGCTGGTCAAGGAAGTTGCCAAGAAGACTGATGACGTCGCTGGCGACGGCACCACCACGGCAACCGTGCTGGCCCAGGCCCTTGTCAAGGAGGGCCTGCGCAACGTTGCAGCCGGTGCTGACCCGCTGTCCCTCAAGCGCGGCATCGAGAAGGCCGTAGAGGCCGTCACGGTTGAGCTGCTTGCCTCCGCCAAGGAGATCGAAACCAAGGAAGAGATTGCGGCCACCGCCTCCATCTCCGCCGGTGACGATGAAATCGGCGCCCTGATCGCCGAAGCCCTGGACAAGGTTGGCAAGGAAGGCGTCATCACGGTCGAGGAGTCCAACACCTTCGGCCTGGAGCTTGAGCTCACCGAAGGCATGCGCTTCGACAAGGGTTACATCTCCGCCTACTTTGTGACCGACACCGAGCGCCAGGAAACGGTCCTTGAGGACCCGTACATCCTGATCGTCAATTCCAAGATCTCCAACGTCAAGGAACTGGTTGCTGTCCTGGAAAAGGTAATGCAGTCGTCCAAGCCGCTGCTGATCATTGCGGAAGACATCGAGGGCGAGGCCCTGGCCACGCTGATCGTGAACAAGATCCGCGGTACGTTCAAGTCCGTTGCCGTCAAGGCTCCGGGCTTCGGCGACCGCCGCAAGGCCCAGCTGGCCGACATTGCTGTCCTCACCGGTGGCCAGGTCATCGCCGAGGAAGTCGGCCTCAAGCTGGAGACCGCCGGACTGGAACTCCTGGGACGCGCCCGCAAGGTTGTTGTCACCAAGGACGAGACCACCATCGTTGAAGGTGCCGGCGATGCCGACCAGATCGCTGGCCGCGTTTCCCAGATCCGTGCCGAGATCGAAAACTCCGATTCGGACTACGACCGCGAGAAGCTGCAGGAACG
>JBDTQQ010000225.1:0-4948 GCA_039932075.1 Pseudarthrobacter sp.
CCTCCGGGCGAAGATACCGCAGCGAACACCAGGACTGGGAACCACCACACTGGCCAGACCCACTGAATCCGGAGCAAGTGTCACCAAGCGGTCACCAGGTAAGCCTCCCGGACCTTGTCCACATGGGACTGTCGCTTGGGGAAGAGCGCCTGGAGAGGATCCTCCACGCCCGGGCTTGAGAAGGACCGATGGGCGGAAAACGGTTGCTACAGCTGCGCCTCCCGGCGGTCCAGGACAATCTGCTGCACATCCAGATAGCCGGACTGGAAACCGGCGCGGGAGTAGCACAGGTAGAAGAGCCACATCCGCTGAAAAACGGCGTCGAAGCCCAACTCTCCCACTTCCTGTGAGCGGGCGATGAAGCGCTCTTCCCACAGCCGGAGTGTTGTGGCGTAGTGGTCGCCCATGCCCCTCCGCTCGCGGACCCGGAGCGTGGTGTGCTGCTGGGTCACGCCCTCGATGGCCCGCACGGAGGGCAGGAAGCCGCCGGGGAAGATGTACTTGTGCACCCAGGTGTATGCGTTGCGCGTGGCCAGCATCCGGCCGTGCGGCATGGTGATGGCCTGGATGGCCACCTTCCCGCCCGGGGCCAGCACCCGGTCGATGGTCTGAAAGTAGATGGGCCAGTATTCATAGCCAACCGCCTCGATCATTTCCACTGATACGACGGCGTCGAACTCGCCCTCCACCGCCCGGTAATCCTGCAGCGCCACCGTCACCTGGTCCGCGTAGCCCGCGGCCGCAATCCGCTCCTGCGCCAGCGTGCGCTGTTCGCTGGACAACGTCACGCTGTAAACAATGGCGCCGCGGGCAGCGGCCCGGAGTGCCAGTTCGCCCCAGCCGGTGCCGATCTCCAGCAGCCGGGTGCCGGATCCCACGCCGGCCTTATCCAGCAGCCTGTCAATCTTCGCCTGCTGCGCCTCCGCCAAGGCCTCCCAGGGCACCGCGTCCAGCGCACCCTCGCTCCGCGGAAAAAGCGCCGACGAGTAGCTCATGGTGGTGTCCAGGAAATTCGCGAAGAGCTCGTTGGAGAGATCGTAGTGCCGTGAAATGTTGCTTCGCGTGTTCTGCTCTTCATTGCGTTCCTGCCGCGGGGTCCTGGGCAGGTACAGGGTCCGCAGCGTCTGCAGCGGCTTGGGTATCAGCGTGTCCACCGACGCGGCGAAGACCTCCAGCACCCCGGCCAGGTCCGACGCCTCCCAGTCCCCCGCCATGAACGACTCGCCGAGTCCGATCAGGCCGTTGTCCCCGATCCGCCGTTCGAACGCCGCCGGCCTGAGCATGGTCATGACCGGTGCCCCGGGGCCGCCGGTGCCCAACACTGAACCGTCCGGGTACGCCACCTGTAAGGGCAACCGGCGGACGGCTGCCTTGAAAAGCAGGCCTGCAGCCTTGCCCGCTACAACGGCTTTAGTGCCCGACGGCGCGTGCGCAACACCGGGCCAAACCTCCGGATCGATGGTGGCCGGCGACGCCGGTACCCCGGCAGTGCTGTTCCCTGCCAGCGGGTGCAGCGCGGATTTTGCGGCGGGAACCTGCGCAGCGGCCGTTCCGTTCTCGTCGGTCATTGTCATTGAACTGCCTCCTGTGAGGGGTGGTGTGGCCTTTTGACGACGGGCAGGCGCCTTGCCCAGAGTTTAACTCCCTGAAACCGGATCAGGGCGGATACCAGCAGCGGCGCGGCCGGCACGGCGATGGCCGCTGCGAGGATGTTCCTGATGGTGGCCGGCCGCCGGACCCCGTCCATGGTGGCGACGAAGGACCGGTGCCCCTCCCGGTCCAGGACGACGGATACGGACAGCCGTTCCTCGGGAGGCGGCACCTTCATCCGGTACTGCCCGTCAACATCGTTGAACGGTGAGACATAGAACGCCTTGGGGACGCTGGCCCGGCCGGAAGCGTCCGTTTCCAGAAGGTAGCAGTGGCGTTCGCCATAGGTGTTGTGGACCTCGGCGACGACGCACTGCAGCTCCCCGGACGCCCGGTAGCACCAGAAAAGGGTGAGGGGGTTGAAAACATGGCCGAAGACCCTGGCGCTGGTCAGCATCCGGATGGGCCCGCCGTCGGGCTCTATCCCCCCGGTGCGCAGGAACCCCTCCACGTTGCTGCGGATGGGAGCCGCAGGATCGCCCAAATGGTCGGCGGCCCGGAAAACGGCCAGCGGCTTAAGTATCCGCGGCAGGCTCGGTAACCGGTCCACGTCCACGAACCAGCTGTAGCTCCGGTAGGTGAAGGCATTCTTCAGCGGGGTCTGCCGCACGTGGGAGATGGACGTGCGGTAGATGGCTGCCGTTGGGCTCATGCGCCCTCCGAAGCAGCCATCAGCTCAGGCTCGCCGGCTTCCGTCTCACGTGATCCCATATCGGGAGTGTCCCAGGTGCGCCCCAGGCTGGCGGCGGCACGGACCCCGGACAGTGCGCCGTCCTCATGGAAGCCCCAGCCCAGATAGGCGCCGGCGTAGGCGATCCGGTCGTCGCTCAGCGCCGCAATCTGCTGTTGCGCGCGCAGGGACTCCGGAGTGTATTGCGGGTGCTCGTACACCATCCGCTCCAGCACGGTGTCCTCCTTGATCAGTTCCGACTCTCCCAGGCTCACCAGATACGGCCGGCCATCAGCTGGCTGCAGGCGCTGGAGCCGGGTGAGATCGTAACTGACCAGGACCTTGTCCGGCCTGGCATCGCAGCCGGGGAGCCGGTAGTTCCATGATGCCCGGGCGTTGTCCGCTGCGGGCAGGACGGCGGGGTCCCGGTGGAAGACCGTGTTGTTGACCGAGTACGGCATGGCACCGAGCGCTTCCTTCTCGGCCGGTGTGGCCTCTGCCAGGAAGCCGAGGGCCTGGGCCGGGTGCGTGGCGATGACCACCGCCTCGAAATCTTCGATCCCCTCAGCGGTGTCCACTTCGACACCGAGGGCGTGGCGCCGGATTGCGGTGACGGGGCTGTTGAGCCTGATGTCCGGGAGCGTGGCGGCCAGCTTCTCCACATACTGGCCCGAACCGCCGGTGACCGTCCGCCACTGCGGCGAGCCCTTAACGCCCAGCAGGCCGTGGTGGCCGAGGAAGGTGAAGAGGTACCTCGCCGGATAGGACAGCGCCGTGGTGGGGTCGCAGGACCAGACTGCGCTCACCACGGGCGTCATGAAATGGGAGATGAAGTAGGGGCTGAAGCGCTCCCTGGCGAGGAATTCGCCGAGGGTGAGCTCCGCGCCGCCGGTGCCGGAGCCGCCGCCGGTGCCGGAGCCGCCGCCGGTGCCGGAGCCGCCGTCGGACGCTGTTTTCGTATCAATCAGCACCCGCGCCCGCCGGTAGAAGCGCATGATTTCCACCAGCATCAGCAGGTAGCGGCCGCGCAGCAGGCTGGACGGCCGGGCGATGATTCCTTTCCCGCCGTCGCGCGCCCCGGCGTACTCCAGGCCGCAGCCGTCGCACCGGATGGACATGCTCATCTCAGAATTCTGGGTCTTGACGCCCAACTCCGCAAACAGCCGCAACAAGGTGGGATAGGTCCGCTCGTTGTGGACGATGAACCCGGTATCGATGCCGAGAGCGGAGCCGTCGGTTTGCGGGACGCTGTGCGTGTGGGCGTGGCCGCCCAGCCTGCTGTCCGCCTCGAAGAGCGTGACGTGGTCATGCCGGTTCAGGACATAGGCGGCCGTCAGGCCGGCCACCCCGCTGCCAATGACGGCGATGCGCCGGCCTGCGCCTCCGCTTGATGCTGGGTTCAGTGACAACTTTGCTCCTCTGCTGACCGTTTGCCGTTGGATAGACAAGGGCAATTCGGAACAGCGAGTGTGGTGGATGGGTTGACGGGGCGGAACTTTCTCATCAGCGAGCCGGCAGCAGTAGTGTGGGCTGGTGCTCAATCCCGTACATCTGAAGACCCTCCTTGAGGTTACCCGGCTGGGTTCCTTCACAGCCGCCGCGGCACGCCTGGGCTACACGGCATCAGCGGTCTCCCAGCAGATGTCAGCCCTGGAACGTGAGGCGGGTGTGATCCTCTTCCAGCGTTCGGCCCGCAGCGTTGTTCCTACCGAGGCCGCGGTGGTGATGACCCGGCACGCCGCGAAAGTGCTGACCGACATTGAGGCCCTGATGGCCGCCGCCGCCAAAACCCAAGGCAGCACCAGCCAGGAACTCAGGCTGGGCATCTTCCCCAGCCTGGCCACCTACGTCCTGCCGCGCATCCTGAAGAATCCTGCGTGGAAGGACCTGGGCATTGATCTCAGGGTGTCCGTTGCCGAACCGTCGCAGACCATCCAGGGACTGCGCTCCGGCGGTGACCTGGATGTGGCGCTGGTCTTTCAGGTGGGCCAGTCCGGGCTGGCCTGGCCACACACCATCAACCGGCAATGGATCGGTGACGACAACTTCCGCGTGGTGCTTCCGGCCGGCTGGGGGTTCGGGGCGGAAGCGAAAGTGGCTGCAGACCACCTGTCCGAACTGCCGTGGATCATGCACCATCCTGGGAGTCCCGACGCCGTGGTGATCGACCGGCTCTTTGCCGGCTGCAACCTGCACCCCCGAGTGGTGGCCCGCAGCGACGATTTCCATGCGAGCCTGGAAATGGCTGCAGCCGGGCTGGGTGCGGCGCTGGTTCCCGAGCTTGCGCTGCGGCACCGGCCCGCCGGCGTGGTGGTGCTGGACGTGCCGGAGATCCGGCTGGCCCGGAACGTGTTCGCCCTGCTCATCAACGAGAAAAAGACCGCCCGCGTGCAGCTGTTTGTGGACCTGCTCGCCGAGACCTTGGCGGGCCTTGGGACTGCCGGTAAATAGTGCCGAACGCTGGAAATGCACAGCGCTGGGGGTCTATGTTGAAGGTATGAACAGGGTAGCGAGCCAGCACTTTGGAGAAATCGAGCTCAACCACGGCAGGGACCACAACGTCGCTACCAGACATGAGCTCGGTGGCCATACCTTGGAACTCGACCTGAACATCAACGCCCACGACCA
>JBDTQQ010000226.1:0-4939 GCA_039932075.1 Pseudarthrobacter sp.
TTCACGTCCAGGGACGAGGCTACGGACTGGCTGCTGAAGGATCAGCAGGCCATCGCGTGAACGCCATCGTGCTTCCCGGCGCATGTCCGGGGCGTTCGGGGACCTATATTTGAACCGTGTCCTCCCCGTCGAAACCGATGCGCTCCGCCTGGCGGAAGTACTTGATCCTGCCCAAGCTCATCCGGCTGTCCCGTTCCGCCCCCAAGGACCGGGCTGTTGCCTGGGACAAGTATTGGGCAGGCATAGTCAGCACAGGAACCAGCAGCGAAGTGCTCTGGGATTCCGGCTCTGACAACGAGTTGCGCGGCTACCGGGACATCCTGGCGCGGCACTTCGGTCCGGACCTCCCCGTGGTTGATGTCGGCTGCGGGCACGGCGCCTTCAGCCGCGCCCTGGCGGCATTTTCACCGCAGGTGATCGGCGTGGACGTGGCTGACCATGCCGTGGCCCGCGCGCGGGCCGAATCGGCAGGGGTAACCAACGTCAGCTTTGTGGCGTGCGACATGACGCGGCCTGGAGTGGGTGCCGGGCTGGCGGGGCCGACGGACGCCAATGTCTTCATTCGCGGGGTGCTGCATGTCCTGGACACCACCGATCAGGCTGCCCTGATGGAAAATGTCCGGCAGCTGGTGGGTGAGCGCGGCCGGGTCTTTCTGGCGGAGACGAACTTTCGCGGAAATCCGGTGGAATACGTCTCGCACCTGGGCGCCTCGCTTCGAAGGATCCCGGTGCCGCTGGAACTGGCCATCCGTACGCTGCCCATGCCCGGCCACTTCGGCCCGGAAGAACTTGCTGTTGTGATGCCAACAGACCGGTGGACGTTGGTGGAAGACGGCGCCGCCACTATCGAAACCAATCCAGTTATGGATGCTGACGGGGACAGCCGGATCCCCGGCTACTTCGCTGTCCTCAAGGGCAGGGCGCCGGTTCAGGAGACATCGTCCGCATAGCGGATCGGGTAAGCGCTTTCCCGCAGTGGACTGGCATGATTGAGCGCATGCGCATTCTCATCGCTCCGGACAAGTTCAAGGGTTCCCTCACCGCAGCGGAGGCCGCCGCCGCCATGGCGGAAGGGGCTCTGCGCGTTTATCCGGATGCCGTTGCCAACCAGTTTCCGATCGCCGACGGCGGCGAGGGAACCTTGGAGGCGGCCGTTTCCGCCGGCTACGAGGAGCGGCTTAACGCCGTCGTCGGGCCCATCCTTAAGCCCGTCGGTGCCGCCTGGGCCATCCGTAAGAACGCCGACGGCGGTGCTGTCGCAGTCATCGAAACCGCGCAGGCCTCCGGCCTGGCGCAGATGGAGCCCACTGCGGCCAACGCGCTGCGGGCCCACAGTTACGGCTGCGGGCAGTTGATCGCCGCGGCCCTCGACGCCGGCGCCACTGAGATTGTGCTGGGCCTGGGCGGATCGGCCATGACCGACGGCGGCAGCGGCGCCCTGCGTGCGCTGGGACTCAAGCCGCTGGACAGCGCCGGAAACGTGGTCCCCCTAGGCGGCGGATCCCTTGCCGATGTAGTGGCCCTGGATACCTCCGGACTGGATCCGCGACTGTCCGCAGTTTCGTTCCGGATCGCCGTGGACGTGCAGAACCCCCTGTTCGGCACCACCGGCGCCGCCCATGTCTTCGGCCCCCAGAAGGGAGCCGACGCGGAAGCTGTGGAACTGCTCGACGCCGGGCTCCGCAACTGGGCGTCCGTGCTCCGTGAAGCCACCGGCCGGGACGTCAACCTCCCGGGCGCCGGGGCGGCCGGCGGCTTCCCGGCGTCGTTCCTTGCCTTCAGCAGCGCGCGGCTGGAAGGCGGGTTCGCGCTGGTGGCAGGGCTCACCGGTCTCTCGGGCCAGCTCGACAACGCAGACCTCGTGATCACCGGCGAAGGATCATTGGACTCGCAATCGCTGACCGGCAAGGCCCCCATCGCGCTCGCCGATGCCGCCCGCGAACGGGGCATCCCGGTGATTGTTGTGGCGGGCCGGATCATGGTCACGCCAGAGGTCCTGGCCGGCCACGGCGTAGTGGCCGCCGCTCAGTTGCTCGATGTGGCAGCCAGCCCCGAAGACGCCGTCGCCAACGCCGCAAAGTACCTGGCGTGGGCAACCAGCCAGGTCCTGGAAGGCGCCTGAGGCCGGACCTTCATAGTGGCCGGTTCGGTCAGGTGCCGGTTTCGTAGTGCGGCTCGGCCACCGGCTTGGATTCCGGCGAGCCCTTTGAGGTAAACGGAGGCGCCCACCAAAACGGCCACCGACAGGAATTCGCTTTGCCAGTTCTGGAAGGACTCGAACCAGAATT
This sequence comes from Pseudarthrobacter sp., assembly GCA_039932075.1. Classification (GTDB taxonomy): domain Bacteria; phylum Actinomycetota; class Actinomycetes; order Actinomycetales; family Micrococcaceae; genus Arthrobacter. The sequence continues at coordinate 2,289 of JBDTQQ010000226.1, forward strand.
GGCTGGTGCCCAGATACTTCAACACGGTGACAGCAGGCTGGCCGTGGCTCTGCTGCTCGTCGCTGTAAGCCGAGGCTCCGCCAGCCGCGTGCAGGCCAAAGGAGGCAAGAAACAGCAGCAGCAGGAGGATGGAGAGCGAGTGTTCGTAGAGCTTCAGCACCAAGCCGCCGCGCTTCACCGGCCACGGGGTCGCCTCCTTGATGGTGGCATCGCGCGGGTCCTGGTCCTGCGGGGCGGTCTTGCCCATGGGCTTGGATTCGGAGGAGCCCTTCTGGAAAAGGAAGACGGTCAGGATCACGTACATGGCCATCTGCAGGAATTCTGATTCCCAGTTCTCGAACGTCGCTTCCACAAAACTGCCGGTGGACAGATACTCCAGCACGGTGACTCCAGGCTGCCCGTGGGCCGCCTGGTCCTCGCTGTAGGCCGCTGCACCGGAAAGTATCATTCCGCCGAAAAACGCCAGGAACAATCCCGCGTTCGCGAGCAGCAGCCCATGTTCCTTGACCCACTTGCGCATGTTTGCTCCCTGGTTTGAAGGTCTTTTCCACTGCATCCCCGCGGGCCGGACGGTTATCGCCTCTCGACCAAGGCGCCTGGGTTACCGCCCCTGGGCGCGGCGGTTTAGCCGCAGGGGGACGTAGATCAGAAGGATTAGGAGGACCGCCAGCAGGATGCCGCCGGCGATCAGCCCGGCCGAGCGGCCGGCAGTGACGTCAAAAACCAGCGCCGCCGTCCCCACGCTGAGCATGCCAACGCCGGCCAGGGCCAGTTTCGTGATGGTATCGGCGCTTGACACCAGCATCTCCTTGAGACGCTGGCGAAACAGGCGGCGATGAACGCTCACCGGCAGCAGGATGAAGGCTGTGGTGAGGGCGGCGATGACGACGTTGACGAGATAGAGGGTGACCTGAAATTCGTCCAGTTTCTCGAAACGCTGCTGGAAGGGGAGGGTCAGGAGGAAACCTGCCAAAATCTGCACTCCGGTCTGCAAAACCCGGAGCTCCTGGAGCAGTTCGGCCCAGTTTCGGTCAAGCTGCTCTTCCCGGGTTTCGTTCCGGCCCGACTTGCCCGTGAAATCCTCCACATCCGACATTGTTTCTCCTTGCTCCGGGGCGTGGCCACCTAAGCCGTGTGCTCTCAAGCTAGGCCGAAGTTGCGCCGAGATCAACAATTGCTAAGGTTGCTTATTGTTCGTGTCGAATGGTGGACTTGCTCTGCCGGGCGGGATAGTTTCGAAGGGCCGGTACAGCATGCGCCCTTCGAAAACCGATTCAGTGAAGAGGTGGACTATGAGCGATAAGCAGAAGCAGGCAGAACCGCCGGCAGACCCCCGGGGCAGCTACCATTCCGGCGGGTTCCCGAGGCAAGAGCAGGAGCAGCCGGGGCTCACGGCGCCCATGGATCCCAAACCGGACCACGGCGAACTCAGCTACGAGGGGCACGGCGCCCTCCAAGGCAAAGCAGCGCTCATCACGGGGGGAGACTCCGGGATTGGCAAAGCCGCGGCCATTGCCTTCGCACGCGAGGGGGCCGACGTCGCAATTTCCTATCTTCCGGAGGAAGAGGAAGACGCCCAGGACACCGCCGACTGGATTCGCAAGGCGGGACAGCGCGCGCTGTTACTGGCCGGCGACGGACGAGAAGAGGACTTCAGCACCCGGATCGTGGAGGATACGGTCGCCGAGTTCGGCGGACTCGACGTGGTGGTACTGAACGCCGCGTATCAGAAGAACAGGGACAGCTTCGAAAGCCTCCCCACCGAAGAATTCGACAGGGTGTTTCGGACCAATCTGTACTCGCTGCTGTGGACGGCGCGGGCCGCGGTACCCCATCTCAAAGCCGACTCCTCGATCATTACTACCGCCTCCATCCAGGCCTTTAACCCGTCCCCGGGGCTGATTGACTACGCCATGACCAAGGCAGCCCAGGTGGCGTTCACCAAGGCGCTGGCCCAAGAACTGGGCCCCAAGGGGATCCGCGTCAACGCCGTGGCCCCGGGGCCCATCTGGACCCCGCTGATTCCGGCAACCGAGTGGCCGGACAAGCTCCCCACGTTCGGCCAGGACACTCCACTCCAGCGGGCAGGCCAGCCGGCGGAGCTCGCTGCGGCCTATGTGCTGCTGGCATCTGAACAGGGGTCCTACATCTCCGGAGCGGTGCTGCCGGTTACCGGCGGCAAGGGTCTCTAATACTTGCCCGTCAGATTCATCCACATCCACAACAGGAGGAACCATGAGTCAGGAAAACCAGCGCACGGAACCGGGAGAGGAAGCGGGCGGCTACGGCTCGCCAACCCCAGAGCAGGAGATGGGCGGCGCGGACAAGAAGCAGTTCGCCCAGCACCATGCCGAAGTCGACTCGAACGATCCCGGGTTCGAACCGGGCGAGCCGCCCGTGCCGCGGGACGCGGACGTGCCGTCCGCCGAGGCCGAAATCGACGAGTCAAACGCGGATTCCCAGGGCTCGGAGCCGTTCTCTTCGGAGTCTGAAAAGGACGCTGCCGGCCTGCCCGACGGCAGCGGCAATGACCTGCCCAAGGAGAAGTCACCGAACGACGACGACGAAAGTTTCGACGCCGGCTGACCCGTAGTGCCGCCAGGTTTCGCCCGGCGCCAGTTATGGAAGCAAAGTGCCGCCCGGCTCCGTGC
>JBDTQQ010000227.1:0-4936 GCA_039932075.1 Pseudarthrobacter sp.
CCGAAGGCTTCCTCCGTTACGCTGACCTCCAGGCCGGCTGCCGTGAGCCGGGCGCGCAAGGCGCCCGGATCGCCGTCGTACTCAAATCCCAAGCCCGAGCGCGGGCCACCCGACGCCGGGCGCACCATCAGCACGCCGCCGTTCTTGGCCGTAAAGTCCGCGGTTTCGTCGGCGTCCGGGACGGGACGGAACCTGGCCCCGATGTCCTGCAGTGTCATGGCGGCCGCGCCGGGATCTGCGGTGAACCAGACGCCGACGACGGTGAGGGCAGGGTCAGCGTCAGCGCAGTTGGCGCCGTGGGCGGCCTTGTCCGCCAGGAAGCCGAAGCCGTCAGCGCCGGTGATGCGGCACGACGCGCCGTGGTCCGCAGTGATGAGTTCCGCGGTGGTCTGCCCGGACTCCTCCGCCGCCTGCCCGGTCCGCCGGGCAAACTCGGCCAAGTCGCCCACCTCGACGCCCAGTGCCGTGGTGCCGTCGCCCTCCTGCCCCTCCGCCGTGGTGTGCAGGGCGAGCCGGCCGGAGCCGGCGTCGAACTCCCGCCACGGGCCCTGATCGACTGTCTTGATCAGGCCCAAGGCAGCCAGGAGTTCTTCCCACTTTTCCGGGCGGGAGGTGAAATGGACGGGCCTGACACGCAGCATGGGTTTCTCCTCGAATCCGGGACAGCGCAACTACCGCCATCATGCCACCTCTTGAAACCGCTGACACCGTGCAGAATAGGGCAATGGCGATTGAACTTGAGGAATTGCTGGTGCCGGATGCGGCCGCGTGGCGGACGTGGCTGGAAGCAAACCACCGCGACAGCCCGGGAGTGTGGCTGGTCCTCCACAAGAAGGGCGGCGGTGTCACGGAACTCGATTATGACGCGGCGCTCGATGAGGCGCTCTGCTTCGGGTGGATTGATGGCCAGGTCATCAAGCGCGACGCCGAGAGCTACAGCCAGCGCATGACCCGCCGCGGTCCCAAAAGCGTTTGGTCGGCCAGAAATGTGGGGCATGTTGCCCGGCTCGAAGCTGCCGGCAAAATGGCCGATGCCGGGCGGGCCGCCGTGGAAAGCGCCAAGGCTGACGGGCGCTGGGAGGTGGCCTATTCGGGCCAGGCAGAGGCGGAAGTTCCGCCCGACCTGGCCGCTGGGATCGCTGCCGTCCCCGAGGCGCAGGCCATGTTTGATGTCCTGACGTCCGTGAACCGGTATGCCCTGATCTACCGGACGAATTCGGTGAAGCAGGCAGCCACGCGGGAACGGAAGATCGCCGGGTTTGTGGAAATGCTGGCCCGCGGTGAGGCGCCGTATCCGCAGAAAAGAAAACCCGCCGCCCCGCCCAACTAGCTCGCAGTTAACGCACTATAGACGTGCTTTGGGTGCGTTAAGTGCCAGTCAGTTGGGGGAGTGGGGTTCAGTCCTCCATCGGAAACGCCACGGCTTCGCCCACCACCCGCAGGCAGAGCTCCATGCCCGGCCGGGCAATGGAGGCGTTCCAGTGCCGGATGGTGATGACCTCGCCGCCTCCGGGGTAACGGTGGTCGCTGGCGCCAACCAGCTCGGGGGGCACTGAGAGTTTGAGCCGCACGGTGGTTTCGGGGCCGAAGTAGTCGGTATCCACCACCACACCGCGGATGGGGCCGTCCTCGGCGATGCGGATCTGCTCGGGCCTCAGCATCAGCTGTACGCGACCCTGGGACGGCGGCCTGCGGACCGGGATTGCGCCCAACGAGCACGTGCCCAGGGAACCTTCCATCCAGGCATCGAGGATGACGGCGTCGCCCAGGAACTCGGCTGTGGCACGGTCGGCGGGGCGGGTGTACACCACGAACGGGTTGCCGATCTGGGCCAGTTTGCCGCCGCGCATCACGGCCACCTGGTCCGCGAAGGACAGGGCTTCGGCCTGGTCGTGGGTGACCAGGATGGTGGTAACGCCTGCTTCGCTCAATACTTTGGCCACCGCCCGGCGGGTCGCCACCCGGAGGCCTGCGTCCAGGGCGGAGAACGGCTCGTCCAGCAGCATCAGTTCGGGTTCACGGGCCAGTGCCCGGGCCAGCGCAACACGCTGCTGCTGGCCGCCGGACAGTTGGTGCGGGCGGCGTTTGGCCATGGCTGGATCCAGTGAGACCATCTCCAGCAGTTCACTGATCCGGCCAGCCACCGCCCTGCGGCCGCCGGACAGTTTGGCCGGGTCCAGGCCGAAGGCCACGTTCTGGCCCACCGTAAGGTGCGGGAAGAGGGCGCCGTCCTGGGCCACATACCCCACGTGGCGCTTATGGGCGGGCAGCCAGACGCCGTCGCCCGCCACCTTGATCCCGTTCAGCGAGATGCTGCCAGTGGCGGGATGTTCAAAGCCCGCGATCAGCCGCAGCAGCGTTGTTTTGCCTGACCCGGACGGACCCACAATGGCGGTGGTGCCGCCCTTGGCCACTGACAGGTTGACGCCCTTCAGCACGGTCTGGGAACCAAAATTCTTGGTGACATCCGTGATCTGCAGGTGGCTGTTGGTGGAAGGTTCCACGGACGGCGCGATCCGGGGTTCCGGGAGGCGGGAGGGGGATTGTTCGGTCACTGTCCGGCCACTTTCTTGGACTGCTGGAAGAGGAGGTAGGTCATGGGGGCGGAGAGCAGGATCATCAGCAGGGCGTACGGTGCCGCGCCTGCGTAGTCGATTTCGCTGCTCTTGCTCCAGAACTCGGTGGCAAGGGTCCGGGTCCCGTTGGGCGAGAGCAGGAGTGTGGCGGTCAGCTCATTGGCGATGGCCAGGAACACCAGGGCAGCGCCGCCGGCCGCGGCAGGGGCTGTGAGCCGCAGCGTCACCCGGACAAACGACTCAAGCGGCGGTTTGCCGAGAGCCTGCGCGGCTTCATCGAGTTCCTTCGGGGCCTGGGCTAATCCGGCGCGCAGGTTCACCAGCGCACGCGGTACGAACAGCAGGACGTACGCTGCCACCAGCACCCCGGCGCTCTGGTAGATGCCGGGGACCACCCGGATGCTGACCGTGACAAACGCGAGGCCCACCACAATTCCCGGCAGGGAACTGGTGACGTAGTTGGAGAGCTCCAAAGATTTGCTGAACCAACTCGGGTGCCGCACCGCCAGGAAGGCCATCGGAAAGGCCACCACGGTGGTCACCACAGCGCCGGCCAGGCCGTAGCCCAGAGTTGCCAGCAGCGCGGGGAGGAACTCGTCCGCCGCCCATATCGCGGGACCGCCCGCAGCGACCCACCGCAGGACCAGGAACAGCGGAAGCCCGAAAGCCAACGCCGTCAGGGCCAGCAGGGCGAGCTGGGCCGGCACCTGATAGACGTGCAGGGGCAGGCGCAGGGCCTTGGCCTGTGCCCCCGAGCCGATCCTGGCATAGCGCGCGCTGCCGCGGCCGCGGACCTCCACCACCAGCAGGACAAGGCAGACGAACACCAGCACGCTGGCCAGCATGTTGCCCGCCGTCCCGTTAAAGGTGGACTGGTATTGGATCATGATCGCCGTGGTGAACGTGTCGAAGCGGATCATCGCGAAAGCGCCATATTCGGCCAGCAGGTGCAGGGCCACGAGCAGCGCACCGCCGGTCATCGCGATGCGCAACTGCGGAAGCACTACCCGGAAGAAGACCCGCCAGTTACCCAGCCCCAGCGCGGCCGCGGACTGTTCGATCGCAGGATCCAGGCGGCTGAGCGTCGCCGCTGCAGGAATGTAGACCAGCGGGAAGTAGGAGAGCGTGGCGATCAAAACCCCGGATCCCAGCCCTTCCAGGGAAGGTACGGCCGACACCCACGCGTAGCTGTTCACAAACGCCGGAATGGCCAGCGGCGCTGCAAGCAGAACCGCCCAGATTCTGTGGCCACGCAGCCGCGTCCGCTCCACCAGCCAGGCGCCGCCAACACCGAGGATGAGGCAGAGCGGGACAGTGATCAGCATCAGCAGGACGGTGTTGAGCAGCAGCTCGCCCACCCTCGGGCGGAAGATGAGTTCGACGGCGGTGTCCCACCCGGTTGCCGCCGTCATGTAGACGACGTACCCGAGGGGGATCAGGGAGAACATGGCGATCAGAACGGCCAGGACGGACACCGTGGAAACGCCGAGAGGCGGGCGGGGGCGCTTGCCCCGGCCCGCCGTCGTCGTGCTCCCCGTTTTTGGGGGAGCCGATAGATCAGAAGTCACAGAATTACAGGAGTCCTGCCTTGGTCATCAGCTCGGTGACCTTGGCGGAGTTGAACTTGGCCGGGTCCACGGTGGGAGCCTGGAGGTCCGCGATGGGAACCAGTTTTTCGTTGGCCGGCACGTCAGAGGCGATGGCGTACTCGAATGAGGTGCCGTTCTTAAGCACTTCCTGGCCCTTCTTGCCGGTCACGAACTTCAGGAAGGCCTGCGCCGCCGCTGCGTTCTTGGAGGTTTTCAGCACGCCGCCACCGGAGACGGAGAGGAAGGCGCCCGGGTCCTGGTTCTTGAAGTAGTACGGCGTGACCTTGTTGGAGTTCTCGCCGGTCTTGGCCTGATCGCCGTAGTAGTAGTAGTGGTAGATCAGCGCGGCATCGATTTCGCCGGCGTTGACTGCCTTCATTGCGGTGCTGTTGCCCTTGTAGGCCTTGAAGTTTTCCTTCATGCCCTTGAGCCATTCCTCGGTGGCTGCCTCGCCCTTGAGTTCGAGCAGTGCCGCGACGATGGCCTGGAAGTCTGCGCCGGACGGTGAAGCGGCCCACTTGCCCTGCCACTCCGGCTTGGCCAGGTCCAGCATGGACTTGGGCAGTTGGTCTTCGGTCAGCTTGGTCTTGTCGTAGACCAGGACGGTGGAGCGGGCGGCGATGCCGGTCCACTTGCCGGTGGACGGGCGGAACTCGGCCGGCACCTGGTCGATGGTGGCCTTGTCCACGTCGGCGAACAGGCCGGCGTTCTCCACCAGCGCCATGGCCGGGGAGTTTTCGGTGAGGAACACGTCAGCCGGTGAGGCTGCGC
>JBDTQQ010000228.1:0-4928 GCA_039932075.1 Pseudarthrobacter sp.
CGCGTGCTAGCCGGTCTTCTACCAGCAGGCTACCGAGGAATAGCCGTTGCCCTTGCGCCAAGCCGTTGAGCGGGCCATTTGGCTGCCAGGATTCCATGTGGGTGACGGCCAATGCCCGGGCAGTCAGCATCGTTTAGATTGGCCAAACCGTAACAACAGAGCTCTGGCCGGCGCGGGGACGAAAGTGCCGTGTTACAAGTCATTTGCCCTCGTTGGAAACCGGGATCTAGTTTGCTTGGGGCAGTGTCCAGCATGATGAGTGGCTTGGTGGACAGATCCGCGAGATCCAAGTCGTCTTCTTCAGCAAGCGAATCGTTGGCGCCCAGAACGGCCATGACTTCGGTCTTGTAGATGACCTTGCGCTCCACGCCCGCTGGCAAGCCAACATCGTAGACGATGGCTGTGTCCAGGTTTCCAAGTTCCAGTGCTCGCAACAGCTCGGCGTGGTCTCCTACCGTGATGCTGATTTCGACTTTGGGGTTCAGGCTTGCCATCCCTTCCAATACGACGGGGAGGACGTTGCTTGCCAGGCCCGTGTAGCAGCCCAACGATACAGGTCCTTTCAGCTCACCGCGCACCTCACCTGATATCGTCTAATCCGTCTGCCAGTGCGCTGGCCTCTCGGGGTGTTGCAGGGCTTGGAAGCTATAGAACCGGTTAGTGGCTGACCGGAATGAGTAAATTCTGACCGACTTCACTGCGTGCGTCCTCCATGTGCGAAGTCCGGGCGGTTATCGGAGATCCGGTAGGCGCTTTTTAGTGCCCAGCAGGCCACGATGATTCCCTCCGGGTGGTGGGACGTCAGCTTGGCGGCAACAGGTGCCAGCCAGAGCCATCGGTCCTGATCATCCAGGGGTTGCCGTCCGCCATTTTCTTCATGACTGCCTGCGGGTGCACGGAGTTGGAGTCGACGAAAGTGGCAACCGTGCGCTGGGCCAGGATGCCCCTACGACGGATTTTCCTGCTCCCGACACTCGCATCACGACAAGGGGCGGGTTGCATTACAGCGCCCCTTGGCGCTCGGTTCCTGCGGGAATCGGTGAAAGCCGGGTTACTTCGACAGGTTCCTGAAGGAGGCCCTCGAGCGAGGCATTTAAGCGTTTGACGGCTTCTCCCTCTCCGTGGGCGTCGAGAAGGTCTGCGGTTTCCCACTTTTCAATCATGACGATCTGGCCGTTAGGCGCTTCATGGATGGCATATAGCAGGCATCCGGGCTCCTCGTGCACTTCGGCGATGGCGGGGGAGAGGGCGGCGGCTACCTGGCTGAAAGTACCTTCTTTGGGTGTGAACACGGCGCTAACAATGACGGTCATGGGATTTCCTTAGCTGATAGGGGAGAGCGTGAGAGGTGAGCAGCTGCTGCGAGGGACGAAGTCGGCCTTTACTTCAATCGTGCGGGGGGCGGGAGGGAGCCGGCCCTGCATCCTTCCCAGGACCAGCTCCAGGGAGTGCACGGCGAGCATGTCAATCGGCTGGCGGATCACGCTCAGCGGCGGGCTGGTCAGTTCCGTCCACGGATTGTCATCAAAGACGATGACTGACAGCTCGTCAGGGATCCGGACGCCAATCTGGACGAGGCGTCGAATTGAGCTCTGAACCTGCGCGGTGTTGGCCACAATGAGCGCGGTGGGGTGGTCCGGCAGGGCGAGGAGGGACCCGACTGCATCGCCCCCGCCATCTCCCCGAAACAACACATCCCGAATTAGCTGGGGGTCGACACTAATCGAAAAGTTGTTGTGCGCGCTCTGATAGCCCTGGATCCTGGACCGACCCGTCGAGGTGCCGACGGGGCCCGAGATGAGGCCAATACGCGTGTGTCCGAGACCGAGCATGTGTTCGGTGGCGCGTCGGGCCGAATCAACGTTTTCGATGCTCACAAGGTCCACCTCTGCGAGTTCGGGAATGGTGCGATCGACGAAGACCACATTCACACCCAGAGCCTGAAGGCGCGCCCACTTTTCAACGTTTGCTCCGGTGGGGGTGGCAATGACTCCGCCCACCGAGCGGTCAAGGAGCGTGTCCAGGGAGTCGGCTTCGAGGTGGGGGTCTTCCTGGGTGGTCATCACCATCACCTGCACGCCGTGGCTGCGGGCCTCCCAGACGATGCGATCCGCAAGCTGCGCGAAGAAGGGGTTGGCCAGGTCTGCCACCACCAGGCCAATAGTGGGGGTATGGCCGACGCTGAGTTCACGGGCGGCGGCCCGGGGACGGTACCCGAGTTCATCGATGACACGCAACACCATTTCGCGCTTGGCAGGCGCCACCGGGCCCGAGTCCGGGTTCAGGACCCGGGACACCACGGAGACTGAAACACCGGCCGCCGTCGCGACATCGCGAATAGTTGGTGCCTTCTTCACTTCTCCTCCTCCTTGAGGGTCCCGTCCCGGCCCTCGATTACCGCGAGCTGTTCGCCGCCCTGTAATCCCGGCCCGAGAATCCTTCGATTCCGTTCCGTTGTGACTGTTGACACAGCCTATCACCGACTGGTACAAAAGTGGAACCGGTTCCACTCCGGTCCTAAAATTCCAGTTTGCGACGAAGAAGTTGCTCCACCAGACAGGTGGAGGGTCCTTCCCGACGCGGAACGTCAACCAGAGAGATCCCCATGAACCTCCACAAGCTTCTTAGCGACCGCGAGCAGGAAGGCCGCCCAGTTCGAGTCGGACTCATCGGAGCCGGCCGCTACGGCACGATGTACTTGGCGCAGGCAAATAACATTCCGGGTATCCACGTGGTCGCTATCGCCGACATCAACGTCAAGCGCGCCGATGGCGCTTTCGAACTGGTCGGATGGCCGAAGAGCCAGATCGCGTCGGACATCGCTAGTGCCTTGGGGGACCGTTCCACGGCGATCGTTGCCAACGCGGACGAACTCTTTGATGCGGACATCGATGTCATTGTCGAAGCAACGGGTAACCCGATCGTCGGGGTGAAGCACGCACTGCGTGCCATCGAGACCAAGAAGCACATCATCATGGTCACGGTAGAGGCAGACGCCCTGGCGGGACCGGCCCTGGCCAGGCGCGCTGAAGCCGCTGGTGTGGTCTATTCGATGGCTTACGGTGACCAGCCGGCCCTCATCATGGAACTTGTCGACTGGGCGCGGACCAGCGGCTTCGACGTTGTCTGTGCCGGCAAGGGCGCAAAGTTCCTTGAGCACTATCACGAGATGAACCCGGACAACGTCTGGGACAACTGGGAGTTTTCCAAGGAACTCACCGATTCCGGGCAGCTGAACCCAAACATGCACACTTCCTTCCGTGACGGCACCAAGGCCTCCATCGAGATGGCCGCCGTTGCCAACGGTGCCGGACTGATACCTTCCGACACCGGGCTGACGTTTACCCCGGGGGACGTCGAAGAGATCGCCACAATCTGCCGTCCCGCCGACGTCGGGGGGGTCCTCGCCCACGAAGGCACCGTCGAGGTCATGTCCAGCGTCAAGCGTGACGGCACCTGGATCCCGCATAACACCCAGGAGGGCGTGTTCGTCGTGGTGAAGGCCACGAACGCCTACGTTTCCGGCTGCTTTACTGAGTACCCGTGGCACCCGGACCCCACGGGCCAGTACGCCGCCCTCTACCGCCCCTACCACTACGTGGGCCTCGAACTGAACATGTCCATCGCCAACGCGGCTCTCCGCGGGATCCCCACAGGTTCACCGATCGGGTTCTTCGGCGACGTTGTTGCGACAGCAAAGAAGGACCTCAAAGCCGGTGAATTCCTCGACGGCGAAGGCGGGTACACGGTCTGGGGCCAGTTGGTTTCGGCCAAGCACTCTGTGGCAACCGGCGCCCTCCCGGTTGCTTTGGCCCACCACGTGGAGCTGCGGAACGACGTAGCCAAGGGCGAGATCGTCGGCTGGGACGACGTCATCATGGACGACTCCCTGGCCCAGGCCCTGGAAGTTCGCCGGGAAACCGAAGCGCTCGTCGCAGAATCCGTGGTCAACGCCTGAACCTCCCGCACCAAACCGGGCGCGGCAATGAACTTTAGCCGACGTCGTTCACGCCTCCGGAACAAGACTCCTTCCAATGAAGAAAGGCATCACATGAAATCCAAGTCCCGCGCCCTCACCGGAGTGCTGGCCTGCACCCTCGCAGCCTCAGTCCTCGCCGGATGCGCCCCCGGGGCCGCCGGCGGGGCTGGAACTCCGCCAGCCAAGATCCAGCTCTCAATCCCTGACCCGCTCACGTCCTCTGTCGGTGTCTCCGCCCAGCACTTCGCCGACCAGGTCAAGAAAACATCCAACGGGTCCGTGACCGTCACCGTGGTTCCCAACGGAACCAGCTTCAGCGGAGACCAGAACGCGGCTGTGACACGCCTCCAGGGCGGTTCCCTCGACGCGCTTATCCTTTCGACGTCGGTGTACGCCGCCGTCGTACCGGAAATGAACGCCATCAGCATCCCCTACCTCTTCAAAGACACCACCGAGGAAGCGGCGTTCCTGGCAGGGAAGCCCGGGCTGTCGCTGAAGGAGAAGCTTGCCGCCAAAGACACCGTCGCGCTTTCCTTCCTCACCCGGACCGGCCGGGAGATCACGAATTCCGTTCGCCCGATCGAGCAGCCCTCGGATCTGAAGGGACTGAAGATCCGGGTCCCCGGCAACCCGTTGTGGACCGACTATTTCAGCAAGCTCGGCGCCAGCCCCACCACCATGGCGTTCTCTGAGGTGTTCACCGGACTACAGACCGGAACGATCAACGGCCAGGAAAACCCCATCGAGGTGCCATGGACCAACAAGTTTTCCGAAGTCCAGAAGTATGTCTCGATGACCAACCACATCAACGACGCCTGGGTGCTCGCTCTGTCTTCGAAGAAGTGGGACACCCTCACCGATGACCAAAAGAAAGTCCTCACGGAAGCCTCTACGGAAACCGCCACCTTTAAGACCGGGTACGACGCCGAGCAGTCCAAGAAGCAGCTCG
>JBDTQQ010000229.1:0-4917 GCA_039932075.1 Pseudarthrobacter sp.
CCGCCTCGATGCGGCCGCGCTGCGTCATACCCAGGTTGCCGCCTTCGCCCACCACTTTGACCCGCAGGTCCTTGCCGTCGACGCGGATGGCGTCATTGGCTTTGTCCCCCACCGATGCGTTGGTTTCGGTGCTTGCCTTCACGTACGTACCGATCCCGCCGTTGTACAGAAGGTCGGCGGGGGCCAGCAGGATGGCGCGGAGGAGTTCCGGCGGGCTCATCTCGGTGGTCCCCTCGGGCAGGCCGATGGCAGCCCGGACCTGCGGCGAGACCGGAACGGACTTCACCTGGCGGGGATAGACGCCGCCACCTTCGCTGATAAGGGACTTGTTGTAGTCGTCCCAGGAGGAACGCGGCAACTCAAAGAGCCGTTGCCGTTCCGCAAACGAGGCTGCCGCGTCCGGTGCCGGGTCAAGGAAAATGTGCCGGTGGTCGAACGCTGCGAGCAGCCGGATGTGCCGGGACAGAAGCATGCCGTTGCCGAACACGTCACCGGACATGTCGCCCACGCCGACCACCGTGAAATCCTGGGCCTGGGTGTCCACGTCCAGCTCGCTGAAGTGGCGTTTCACCGACTCCCACGCGCCGCGGGCGGTGATGCCCATGGCCTTGTGGTCGTAGCCCACCGAACCGCCGGAGGCGAACGCGTCACCGAGCCAGAAGCCGTACTCGGCGGCCAGGCCGTTGGCGATGTCCGAGAACGTGGCCGTCCCCTTGTCCGCCGCCACCACAAGGTAGGAATCGTCGTCGTCGTGCCTCACAACGTCCGACGGCGGCACCACAGTTTCCGCCCCTGCCCGGGCCACGAGGTTGTCCGTGAGGTCCAGCAGGCCACGAATGAACGTCTTGTAGCTCTCCACCCCCTCGGCCAGCCAGGCTGCCCGGTCCACCGTGGGGTCGGGGAGCCGCTTGGCAAAGAAGCCACCCTTGGCACCGGTAGGAACAATCACCGCGTTCTTGACGGTCTGCGCCTTGACCAGGCCGAGGATCTCCGTCCGGAAGTCCTCGCGGCGGTCGGACCAGCGCAGGCCGCCACGGGCCACCTTGCCGAAGCGCAGGTGCACCCCTTCAACCCGCGGGGAGTAAACCCAGATTTCAAACATTGGCCGCGGAAACGGCAGCCCCTCGATCGTGACGGGGTCAAGCTTAAAGCTCAGGTGCGGCTTGTTCTGGTAATAGTTCGTGCGGAGCGTGGACTCGATCAGGTTGGCGAAGGTGCGCAGGACACGATCGGCGTCGAGCGTTGCAACCTCCTCGATGGCGGCCGAAAGTTCCGCCCGGACCCTTCCCTGGGCCGCAGGCCGCTCGTCGCTGCTAAGGGCCGGATCGAATCGGGCCGCAAAAAGACCTGTCAGGGCCTTGGTGACGTCAGGATTTGCCAGCAGGGTGTCCGCCACAAAGCCCATCGAGTTGGTGTTCCCCATTTGCCGCATGTACCGCGCGTAAGCCCTCAGCACCGTGATCTGGCGCCAATGCATCCCCTCACGGAGCACCAGTCTGTCAAGGCTGTCTGACTCGACCGCTCCGGAGACGGCGGCCCCGAACGAGTCCCCGAGCAGTTCGCCGGTGGCGAGCGGATTGACTCCCGCAGGGTACTTCAGTCCGAGGTCGTACAGGAAGAAGTCCCGACCGTCAGCTGTTTCGATTTCGAACGGCCGCTCGTCGAGCACCTCGAGCCCCAGGTTGTGGAAGTAGGGCAGGATCTGGCTCAGGCTCTTGGGCTCGAGCATGTACAGCTTGACCCGGGCGTCCTCCTCGAGGTCTTCCCCGGCCCCCTTGGGCAGGTAGACGTGGACTCCGGGGCGTTCCTGCCGGACGCCGGCGGCGCGCTCTGATTCAGCACCGTATTTTTCGAACCGGGCGATGTCCTCCAGCGCGTCCTCTACCTCGTAGTCCACGCGGTAGCCTGCGGGGAAGGCCTCGGACCAGATGCCGGCGAGCTCCTTTGACTCCGGGCCGGCCCCGCCGCTGCGCAGGACTTCGGCGACGCCTTCGCTCCATGAGCGCGCCGCGCGGACCAGCCGGCGTTCGAGCTCTTCGGCGTTGACGTGGCTGACATCGGCGTCCTTGGGCAGGCGGATCCGGTAAAAGAGCCGAGCGAGGGCGGACTCCGTCATCCTCGCCTCGTAGTCGATGCTTTCCGCCTTGAACGTGGAGCGAAGTTCCTCCTCGATGCGGAGCCGGACATTGGTGGTGTAGCGGTCACGCGGCAGGTAGATCACCGCGGACATGAACCGGCCGTAGATATCCGGGCGAAGGAACAGCCGCGTCCGACGCCGCTCCTGCAGCCGCTGGATACCGGCCGCGGTCGCTGCCAGGTCCTCGACTTCGATCTGGAACAGCTCATCGCGCGGGTACGTCTCCAGGATCCCGAGAAGGTCCTTGCCGGAATGCGAATCCGGCGGGAACCCTGCGCTGCCCAGCACCGCATCAACCTTCTCCCGCACGATGGGGATATCGCGCACCGACCCTGCATAGGCGCTGGTGGCAAACAGGCCGATGAAGCGGCGCTCGCCGTTGACGTTGCCCGCAGCGTCAAAGCTCTTGACGCCGATGTAGTCCAGGTACGCGGGGCGGTGGACTGTGGACCTCGAATTCGCCTTAGTGATGACCAGCGCACGCTTTTCGCGCGCTTTTTTTCGGCCGGCATCGGTCAGGTGCTGCAGATGCGGGGCGCCGGCCTTTTCCCGAAGCAGGCCAAGCCCGCTGTCCTCCCGCAGTTCCAGTACGTCCTCGCCGTCGACGTTCAGGAGGTCGTACTCGCGGTATCCGAGGAACGTGAAGTTGCCGTCGTCGAGCCAGCGCAGCAGCTCCTTCGCCTGCCGCAGCTCGGCGATCTGCGCGGGGTTCGCCACCTGGTCCAGGCTCGCCGCAATCTGCATGGCCTTGTTCCGCATCTTGGGCCAGTCTTCGACGGCGGCGCGTACGTCCGCCAGGACGTGGTGCAGGCCCTCGAGCAACGACGCCTGGGCTTCGTCCGAAACGCGGTTGATCTCAACCGCGATCCAGGACTCCATATGGGACGCGTTTTCGCCTTGGGCGATGAGGTGGGACAACAGGGGCATGGCGGCGGTGTCACCGCTGGAAATCCCGATGTGGGAGGGCACCCGGTCCACCTTCACCAGCTCCCCCGTTTCCCTGTTACGGGTGACAACAAAGAGCGGGTGCAGGACGAGACGGATGGCGGCCCTCTGGCGGACGAGTTCGGCATTGACCGAGTCCACGATGAACGGCATGTCGTCTGTGACAACGTAAACGACGCTGCTGTCTTCCTCATTGACGATGGCAACATTCGCCTGGCCGGGCCGCCGCTTGGCAGCTACGTTCCGGTGCGTGTCCGCGCGGCTGGCCAGCACATCCTGGGAGTAGCTTCGGGCATCCTCTTCAGCCAGATGCTGGTAATAGTCCCCCAGGAATCCCTCCTGGTCTCCAATTGCTACGGACTGATCCTCCACGCTGGACCCAGACGACATCGACAAACGCCTCCATCACAAAGATTGACGCTGCACCGTTGCAGCTCCTACGGCGAGCCTAACCCTTTACCCGGCGGAGCGCGGTGGTAGAAAATACAGAGGATCTGCCAGATCGCTGGACAGGTGCACAAACCAAATCGGCGATCGCCCGTCTGAGCTTGGACTCGGGGGCCGTTTCGAGCAACAACGACCCAGCCAGGAGTGCGGCGTCCGCCGCCGCGTTGTCAGCCGGGAGGAACGCATTGATTCCCGACGATGGCCCATACCGCTCCCAAGCATCCTTCAACTGACGCTCCGGCGACCTGCCCACGGCCGCGGCCCGCACTTTGTTCAGCACCACAACGGGCGACACGTGCGGCACCGCCAGTTCGAGCTCCGCCAAGCCGCGGACCAGCCGGGGAACACCCACCGGATCGGCGGCCCCAACGGCGATAACAGTGTCCGCCAGTTCCAGGCTGCGCAGTGTGGCCGCGTTCCGGCGCGGGGCCATCGTATCGAAGCTGAGTTCCTCATCGGCCTCAAGGCAGAACCCCGTGTCCACCACCACGACGTCGGCGATCTCCTTGGCGCGCTCCAGAACCAGCGACAGGGCTGCTGCCCGGAGTTCAGTCCACCTGTCCGCCCGGGTGATGCCGGTCAGGACACGGAAGGTTCCGAGTTTGGTAGTGACCGGCGTGGCCACCTTCAGCAGTGCCTCAGCGCCCAGCAACCCCTGGTCCGCCACACGGCAGGCCTGCGCGAGGCCGGCGGCTTCATCCAGCAGGCCCAGGACCGCCGCGATGCTTGCGCCGTAGCTGTCCGCGTCAACCAGCAGCACGGACTTCCCTTCCGCTGCCAGCTCCCCCGCAATATTAGCTGCGACGAAGGTCCGCCCGGGCGCGCCCGCCGGACCCCAGACAGCGATGATCCGTCCCGCCCCGGATGCTGGCGGCACGTCAGCTACGTCGGCGGGCAGTTGGCGCAGCGCCGCACCCGTATCACCCAGGGCGCTTCCTGACGTGGCACCCTGTGGAGTCCCGGTCAGCTGGGAAACAGCCTCCGCGATCCTGCCTGCCAAAGCTGCCGATTCAACCCCGGTCAGCGCGGACGCCACACCTATCCCTCGCAGCCTTGCTGCTTCCTCGGTGTTGTCCGTGAGAGCGATGATTGCCACGCCCACTGCCCCGAGCCGGTCAACCAAGGAGGCGGTGAGGCCCTCGGAGCCGTCGGCCACTACGGCTGCCCGCGCAAGCCCGCTTTGGCAGGCTGCCAGCAATTCAGTGAGTTCGGCACAGCGGCGGACCACCGTGACCGGTCCATGGAGCCCTTCCAAGCCGCCCACCACATCCTCCTGGGCCTGCCCGACGGTCACCACGGGGATGCTCATGACCTGCCACCGCCCGGGTTCCAGCGGACTCATACTGTGCGGCCACGCCGGAGACCAGGCGGCTGCGCTCAGCTTCCGG
>JBDTQQ010000230.1:0-4915 GCA_039932075.1 Pseudarthrobacter sp.
GGAGGCCGCCGTAGTAGCCGTTGCCCGTGTTGATGGACCAGTTTCCGCCGGCCTCACACTGGGCGATCTTGTCCCACATGGCTTCGTTCATCATGGCCGGGGCCGCAGCACCGGTGTTGGCGCCCGCGGCAGGTGCCGACGCGGCCGGTTTTGGCTTGGTGCCCACGCTGACCTTTTCCGTCACAGGCTGGACCGAGACTGCTTCGGAGACCAGGGTCCGGGAGGCTTCACGGCCGTCCACGAGAACCAGCTTGAAGGTTTTGTCGACCTTTCCGGCGACGCCGGCCTGGGTGACCTTTTTCTCGCCCTTGAACAGCTCCGGGCTCTCGGTGCTCATGCTGTCGAAAGCCACTTCTTCGGTGGTCGCGGCGGTCTGGCTGGTATCCACGCGGGAGACCTTAACAACCATGTTGTTCACGACGTGCGCGTTGCCGGGCTGCGATGCACGGTCATCGACTCCGAGAGTGATGCCCGCGTCTTCGAGCACCTGGGCGACGGTTCCCGCCGTCGTGGTGGCCGTGGATACTTTGCCGTCAGCAACAACGCTCACGTTCTTGGGGGTGGAGATTGAAACAAAGGAACCATCAACCGCGAGCTGGGCATCCTTGGGGACGGAAACCGAAGAGGCACCCGCTATGCCGAGCTCGGTGACGAGGCCGGCAACATCCGGCGCGGTGGTGCTAACGGTTTTCTCCGCACCATCCAGGCTGACCTTCACGGCCTTGGCCATATTCACGTTGATGACAGTACCGTTCTCCACTTTGACGTCTGCCGAGGGCGAGACGCGGTCGGCAGGCTTCAGTTCCACGTTTGCGCTTTTCACTACCTGGCCAACCGTGCCGCCAAAGGACTGGACCGAGGTCACTTTCCCATCGACGTTCAGGGTAACGGTTTTGTTATTTCCGACGAAGGCGACGAGGCCTAGCACCAGCGCGCAGAGCACCACCAACTGGGTGCCGATTTTGATAAAACTGAACTTGCCGTCCGTTGTGAAGAGCTTGACCACGATTGCCCGTAACTTTAGATCCATCCGGGCACGGGGAAAAACGCAGTGAAATAGCCGGCGCAGGCCCTTGGGGACAGCTCCGGGCATCGTTGCGCCGCCACACTTCCTCCCCGAGGCAGGCAGCATGAGAGACGTGCCTGGCCTTCTGCGAGTGAAGTGAAATTATCCGAAGGCCTTCCCCGACCCCGGCTAATAATTCTCCACTGTAACCGTAGCGTTATAAAGCGACCAAGAAATTCGCATACTTAGTATGGTGGGCAGTGTCAGGGAAAAGTATTCGTTAAGCCCACGAACCGTATGCACGCACGGTATTTTGGCCGATCCTCGCGCAGAGCCCGGCGAGGTCAGTTCCTGTCAAATCGGCCATGGCCCGGACGGTGTACGGCACCATGTAACTGGCGTTGGGGCGGCCCCGGTGCGGATGCGGGGTCAGGAACGGAGCGTCTGTTTCCACCAGCACAAGCTCCGGGTCTGCCACTGCGAGCGCAGCCCGGAGGTTGGCGGCGTTCTTGAACGTCAGTGTTCCCGCGAAAGACATGTTCCAGCCCTCCTCATTGCAGATCCTGGCAAGCTCCTCATCGCCGGAGAAGCAATGGAACACCACCCGCTCCGGAGCCCCCTCGTCGCGAAGAACCTGGACAACGTCGTCGTGCGCGTCCCGGTCATGGATCTGGAGGGTCAGGTTCAGTCGCTTGGCAATGTCAATGTGCCGGCGGAACGAATACCGCTGATGGGCCAGGCCCTCCCCCTCGGTGCGGAAGAAATCAAGGCCCGTTTCTCCGATGGCCCGGATCCGAGGGTGGGCGGCCAACCGTTCAATTTCGGCCAGCGCTTCCTCCAGCTCACCGCGGCTGGCATAGTCCGGGGCGTCGTTCGGGTGGAGCGCCACAGCCCCCAGCAACCGGCTGTCCAGGTCAACGGCCTGGACGGTGAACCGGGAAGACTCGAGGTCCGTACCCACCTGGACGGCGCCCTGCACACCGACTGCCTCGGCTGCATCCAACGCAGCGGCAATCGAGACCGGACTGTGGCCGTTGGGGAAATCGAAGTGGGTGTGGTTGTCCATCACGGGGACAGGCAGGGGTTCCGGGGCCGGCGGATAATCGGGGCGCTTCTGCTGGCCGGAACCGGCTGGAGCGTCGGCCCCGGCCACGCGGTATGCGGCGGGAATCAGCGAATTGCACATCCTTCCACCCTAGCGCCGGCGGATACCAGCAGAATTCAAGGAACTCTCTGTCAGCACCGGCAGTTGTGTTAGTAGTCTGGTAAGAACAGATGCGGACGCCCACCTGGGCGAAGGCAGGCCGGCTGTCCCGTCCCAGGTGATCCCCGGGCTGAAAGGTTGCAGATGGACCCCCACCGCCGCACCGCCGTCAACGAGGTAGCCCCTCCCGGCAGGAATTTTGCCGCGGTCTCCGGGCAGGTGGGACACCTCAACGGCCACCGGACGTCCGCCATGGACGCCGCGGAATTCCATGCCGCCAGCCGCCGCATCCTCGACTCGATCAACACCGTGATCGATGGAAAATCCGATGCCGCCAGGCTGGCCCTGACGGTGCTCCTGGCCCAAGGCCACCTTCTTCTTGAAGATGTGCCCGGGGTGGGGAAGACATTGCTGGCAAAGAGCCTCGCCCGGACCATCGACTGCACGGTGAGCCGGATTCAGTTCACTCCCGACCTGCTGCCCTCGGACGTGACGGGCGTGTCCATCTACAACCAGTCAACGCGCCAATTCGAATTCCGGCCCGGGGCCGTCTTCGCCAACATCGTCATCGGCGATGAGATCAACCGCGCCTCCGCCAAGACCCAGTCTGCGCTGCTCGAGTGCATGGAGGAGCATCAGGTCACCGTGGACGGAGATTCCTACAAGCTCGATGAGCCATTCATGGTGGTGGCCACGCAGAACCCCATCGAGATGGAAGGGACCTATCCACTTCCCGAGGCCCAGCGGGACCGGTTCATGGCGCGCATCTCCATGGGCTACCCGGACAAGGATTCCGAGATCGAAATGCTCGAAACCCATCAGGCGTCCTCGCCGCTGGCCAAGTTGTCCGCGGTTGTCACGGCGGCAGACGTGGCCGCAATGATCGCGACCGTCCAGCAGGTCTATGTGTCCCAGGCGGTGAAGGAGTACACCGTCTCCGTAGGCAGGGCGACGCGGGAGAGTCCCCTTCTCCGGCTGGGTGCGAGCCCACGCTCCATGCTCCAGCTGCTCCGGGCTGCCAAAGCCACGGCGGCGCTGGACGGCCGTGACTTCGTGCTGCCCGACGACGTCGTGGGTGTGGCGGAGTCGGTGCTGGCCCACCGCATCATCCTGGACCGCAAGGCTGCGGGTGCCGGTGAGACGCCGAACAGCGTTATCCGGGGGATCCTGTCCCGGCTTCCCGTGAGCCAGGATCCGGTGAACAGTCCGGCCCGGTCTTCGGCCGCGCCGGCCGGGTTGCGGCGGAACCACTAGGCAGGGCATTCCCATGGCGCTGCTTGATCGGTTTCCCCGGCATCTGTTCAGCCAGCGCGGGTGGGGACTTTTGGTTGCAGGTGCTGTCTCCTTACTGGCGGCACAGATCATGGGACGTCGGGACCTCCTGAGCCTGAGTGTGCTGCTGATAGTCCTTCCTTTGGCTGCCCTTGCTGGAATCAGGCTGGTGAAGCCGCGCTTCCAGGTGTACCGGGAATTCCACCCCTCCCCGGTGGAGACCTCCGCGGCCACTACCGTCCGGCTTGCGGTGGCCCGGAGCGGTTCGGGCGGCGGACGGGCGATCATGGAGGAGAAACTGCCCCCGCGGTTCGGCGAGTCCCCGGCCTTCCGCTTTCCTGCTCGGTCAGCCACCGGCGGGACGAGCCGGTATGAATACCACCTGCACTCCACCAAACGCGGGCAGTACCTGATCGGCCCCGTAACTGCCGAGTTCACTGATCCGTTCGGTCTCTCCCTGCACCGCCAGGCCATCGACGACGGCGACATCCTCACCGTCACGCCCGCCGCCGTCGAACTTCCCGTGACAGGGCTCGCGGGTGCCCGCGGCAACGACGGCATCACCGCCACCCGAATCCGCGCCAACCCCAGCGACGACGACGTGATGACCCGAGAATACCGCCCGGGCGATCCGATGCGGCGGGTCCACTGGGCAGCCACCGCCCGCCACGGCGAACTCATGGTACGGCAGGAGGAATCCGTCACGACGCCGGAAGCCACCATCGTCCTGGACCAGCGGTTTGGGGCGTTTTCGGGCAACTCCGGCCCCGGTTCCGGGGGAACGCCTGCCGTGGACGGCCATGAGATGGCCAGCAGCGGCACGTTTGAGTGGGCAGTGGTAGCGGCGATGTCCATCTGCACGCACCTGGCGGAGCGGAACTACGCCCTGCGCCTGCTGGATCCCCGTGGCGAGCCGGCTTTCCTCCGCTCGCCGTCCGCACCCGAGCCGGATGCAGAGGAGTTCTCGGGGACATCCGGCCTGCAGTGCATCGCTGAGAGCCTCGCCGCCATCCAGCTGTCCGGACCGCACCACGGCGGCTGGGAGCTGCACACCGGCAGGGAAAGTCGCGCTGCAAGGGACCACAGCGGCCACGACTCCGGTCCCGACGTTTTCGACGACCACCTGATGGACAAACTGTCAGCGCACCGGATGCGTGGGCCCATCATCGCGGTGCTCGGCAGGATCTCACCGGCCGAAGCCAGGGCATTGGCGCCGGGTGCGGGCTACGGGGCAAACGCCTTCGCCATCATCGTTTCCGACCGGCCCAAGGATTCCGAGGAAGCTCTGGAAGTTCTGCGCCGGGGCGGCTGGCGGGCGGTAGCCGTGCAAGCTTCGGTTGCCGTACCCGTTGCCTGGCGCCACTTTGACGAGGAAGGGGCGGCGCCGGCAACAGCAGCGGTAGCAGCGCTGCTGCTACGGCAGCGCCGCTCCA
>JBDTQQ010000231.1:0-4914 GCA_039932075.1 Pseudarthrobacter sp.
TAGAGCAGCTCGGCGCCCGGGGGGACGTCTGGAGGGGCGGCGGCGGACTTGCCGCCGCTGCCCAGGTTGCGCCGGACGCCGGCCAGGATGCCGCGGGAGCCACCGGCGCCGGCCCAAATGGTGGCACCGATCAGCACAACGGCGATGAAAACCAGGAAAAAACTCACAGCACCCATCGTGCCAGATTCGGGCGACCGGGCTATTCGGGCCGCTGCTCCCCGTTGGTTGAGGGAGTGGGAACCGGGCCGTGCAGCACCAGGTCCACCGCTTCGGCGGGATCGTCCACTACCTGGATCAGGTCCAGGTCCTTTTCGGAGACCATGCCTTCGGCCACCAGCGTCCCGCGAATCCATTCGATCATCGGCCCCCAGAAGTCGACGCCCAGGAGCACGATCGGGAAGGACGTAACTTTCCGGGTCTGGACCAGGACCATAGCCTCAAAAAGTTCATCAAGGGTCCCCAATCCACCGGGGAGAACGATGAAGCCTTGAGCGTATTTGACGAACATCGTCTTCCGGGCGAAGAAGTAGCGGAAGTTGATGCCGAGGTCCACCCACTGGTTCAGGCCCTGCTCGAAGGGCAGTTCAATACCCAGGCCAACGGAGACGCCGTTGCCTTCCACGGCGCCACGGTTTGCGGCCTCCATGGACCCCGGTCCCCCGCCGGTAATGACCGCCACGCCGGCGGCTGCCAGGTGTCGGCCCACCGCCATGCCCATTTCGTAGAACGGGCTCCCGGGTTTGGTGCGCGCCGAACCGAAAACACTGACGGCCGGCCCCAGATCGGCGAGCGCTCCGAACCCCTCCACGAATTCGCTTTGGATCCGCAGGACCCGCCACGGATCAGAATGGACGAACTGCCCTGCGCCCTTGGTATCGAGCAAATGCTGATCGGACATTTCCACGGCAGCCTGTTTGCGGCGTAGTTCGAGGGGACCCTTACGGCGCGGCTGAGTGGATTTTGCCGGATCTGCGTTGATGCTCATCCCCCTAGGCTAGTGCCCCGATGACGTGGCGGTGGCAGGTATCTCTTGAATCACGATTCCGCGGGAACATGGCGTGATTCCCGTCATAAGCGGTCTTTGTTCGCTAGATTCTTCTTATGACTACTCATGTGCCCGGCGACGCGCTCGTCTCCCTGAATGGTGTGAATAAGCATTATGGCCAGTTGCACGTCCTGAAAGACATCAATCTCCAGGTCAAGAAGGGCGAAGTGGTTGTTGTCATCGGGCCCTCAGGCTCGGGCAAGTCGACCCTGTGCCGTGCCATCAACCGCCTGGAAACGATTGAGGGCGGCACCATCAGCATCGATGGCAAGGTGCTGCCGGAGGAAGGCAAAGAGCTGGCTCAGTTGCGCGCCGACGTCGGCATGGTTTTCCAGTCCTTCAACCTCTTCGCGCACAAGACCATTCTTGAGAACGTGACCCTGGGCCCCATCAAGGTCAAAGGCGTGGCCAAAGCACAGGCGGATAAAGAAGCCATGGCTTTGCTGGAGCGCGTGGGCGTGGGTCACCAGGCTCCCAAGCTCCCGGCCCAGCTCTCCGGCGGGCAGCAACAGCGTGTGGCCATTGCCCGCGCCCTGGCCATGAAGCCGAAGGTCATGCTCTTCGATGAGCCCACCTCGGCACTGGACCCCGAAATGATCAACGAGGTCCTCGATGTCATGATCCAGTTGGCGAAGGAGGGCATGACCATGGTGGTGGTCACACACGAAATGGGCTTCGCCCGGA
The DNA here is from genome assembly GCA_039932075.1 of Pseudarthrobacter sp. GTDB lineage: Bacteria > Actinomycetota > Actinomycetes > Actinomycetales > Micrococcaceae > Arthrobacter. Next base: position 1,730 of record JBDTQQ010000231.1, read on the forward strand.
AAGCCGCCGACCGGGTGGTCTTTATGGCCGACGGCCAGATCGTCGAAGACGCCACGCCGGAGGAATTCTTCACGAACCCCAAGAGCGACCGCGCCAAGGACTTCCTGTCCAAGCTGCTCACCCATTGATTTTCCATCAACGAACACACACTCCAGTTCGCACCCCGGCCGTGACCCACGGCCGATCAATGAAAGGAATGTCATGAAGGCATTTATGACCCGCCGGAAGTCGTTCTTCGTAGCGGCGACCGCCGCATTGGCGTTGTCCCTGAGCGCCTGTGGCGGCAGCACCCCCGGAACAACCAACCCCACCGTTGCCGAGAAGCCGACGTTCGCCGCAGGCACCACCATGGCGAAACTGGCCTCGGCCGGGACCATCAAGATCGGCACCAAGTACGACCAGCCCCTCTTTGGCCAGGTTGGCCTGGACGGCAAGCCCGTCGGGTTCGACGTCGAAATGGGTAAGCTCATTGCCGCCAAACTGGGCATCTCCGCGGACAAGATCGAATGGTCCGAGACAGTCTCGGCCAACCGCGAACCCTTCATCGAACAGGGCAAGGTTGACCTCGTCATCGCCACGTACACCATCAACGACAAGCGCAAGCAGGTTGTCAGCTTCGCCGGCCCGTACTACGAAGCCGGCCAGGCACTGATGGTGAACAAGGACAACGACTCCATCAAGAAGCCCGAGGACGTCAAGGGCAAAAAGGTCTGCTCCGTGACCGGCTCCACCCCGGCAGCCACCATCGTGGACAAGTACGGAGCCGAACTTGTACCGGCAGCAACCTACTCCGCCTGCCTCGAGCCGCTGCGCAACAAGCAGGTTGAGGCAATCACCACGGACAACGTGATCCTGGCAGGTTTTGTGGACAAGGAGCCGGAGGCCTTCAAGTTGGCCTCGGACGAGACCTTCACCAAGGAGCCTTACGGCATCGGCCTGAAGAAGGACGACACCGAATTCCGCAACTGGATCAACGACCAGCTTGAAGCATTCGACAAGGACGGGTCCTACAAGAAGGCCTGGGAAGCAACCGCCGGTTCGGTCATCAAGACCGCTCCTGAGCTTCCCGCCATCGTCCGTTACTAGGTAGCACCGTTACCAAGTAACCCCAGGCAGTTTCCGGGGCGTCTGCACAACAGCCGACCCCCGGAAACTGCCAGCTTGGTTTTACGACCCACTACGCCCAGAGCCGAAGGATCCTATGGACGTCATCATTCACAACCTCCCCCTCTACTGGGAAGGCCTTCTGCGCACCCTCTTCCTGTCTGTCGTCTCCGGGATTATCGCGCTCATTGTCGGAACACTCCTGGCGGCTGCCCGGGTCTCCCCCATCGCCGCCCTTCGAGGCTTCAGCACCGTGTATGTGGAAATCCTCCGTAACACGCCGCTGACCATTGCCTTCTTCTTCGCCGCGATTGTTTTGCCCCGCCTCGGGGTGAAGTTCGAGCAATTCGAAGTCGCCGCCATCATCGCGCTCAGCGCCTATACCGCGGCCTTTATCGCAGAAGCCGTCCGCTCCGGCGTTAACAGTGTTCCACTCGGCCAGGCGGAAGCGGCGCGCAGCATCGGCATGAAGTTCGGCCAGGTACTCTCCCTCATCATCCTGCCGCAGGCGCTCCGGACGGTGATCCCGCCGCTGATCAACATCCTGATTGCCCTCGTCAAGAACTCCTCCGTTGCCGGCGCATTCTTCGTACTGGAACTGTTCGGCTATGGCCGCCAGCTGGCCAACGCCAACGGTGACCAGGTCATGGCCGTGCTGCTCGGCGTGGCGTTCTTCTATCTGCTCCTCACCGTCCCGCTGGGCATCCTGGCCAGCACGGTGGAGCGAAAGGTGGCGATTGCCCGATGACTTCAGTCCTCTATGACGTGCCCGGCCCCAAAGCACGCCGGGTCTCCCTCATTGGTTCCGTGGTCGGAACGTTGGTGATCCTCGGCCTGCTGGCCTGGATCATCATGACGCTCGCACAGCAGGGGATATTTGAAGGCCGCCGCTGGGCTATCTTCACCCGCGGCGACGTCTGGACCTTGCTCGGCAACGGTATCGGCGCCACGCTCAGCGCCGCTGCGATCGCGGCAGTCATCGCATTTCCCCTCGGCCTCATGCTCAGCCTGCTCCGGATCTCCCTGGTCACCTGGATCCGGGTCCCCACCCGCGTGGTCCTGGAGTTCCTCCGCGGCATGCCGGTTGTCCTGATGATGCTGTTCGTCCTGCTGGTGTTCGGGACGAGTTCCTTCATCGCCGTGGTGGCGGGGCTGGTCCTGTACAACGCCGCTATCTTCGCGGAGATCATCCGGGCAGGCATCCAATCGCTGCCCAAGGGGCAGCGGGAGGCAGGCCTGACCATCGGCCTGACCAGCTTCCAGTCCCGGATGCTGATCGAACTGCCCCAGGCTATCCGCCGGATGATGCCGTCGCTGGTTGCCCAACTGGTAGTGCTCCTGAAGGATACTTCGCTTGGCTACATCGTGGCCTACGGCGAACTCCTCCGGGCCGTGCAGGTGATGGCAGACTTCCTGGGTAACGCGTTCCTGTTCCCCATCTTCTTCGTCGCCGCCGCCATCTACATTGCGATCAACATCTGCGTTTCCCGCATCGCAGTCTGGATCGAGCGCCGCGGTTCCAACAAGGCCGCGGGCGGCGTCGCGAAGGCACCCACCGCCGTCGTTGCACCGGTAAAATAGCCGCACGCACCAACACGCAGAAGGGTCCGCAGCCTGCAGGCTGCGGACCCTTCTCTTTGCGTGGGAGCGGCTACTAGGCCGCCAGCCAGCTCCGCAGCGCCCGCAGGCACTCGCGGATGGCGTCGGCGTCGACGTGTTCTTCATCCTTGTGGGCCAGCAGCGGATCGCCGGGGCCGAAATTTACCGCCGGGATGCCCAGTTCGCTGAAACGTGCGACGTCGGTCCAACCGTATTTCGGCTTGGGCTCGGCTCCGACCGCGGCCACAAAGGACGCGGCGGCAGGGTGGTTGAGTCCCGGCCGGGCGCCGGCGGCAGCGTCTGTGCGCACCACGTCGAATCCCGCGAGCAGTCCGCGGACTACGGCCTCAGCCTGGTCAGGGGATTTGTTCGGCGCGAAGCGGTAGTTGATTTCCACCACGCACCGGTCCGGAATGACGTTTCCCGCGGTGCCGCCGTTGATCTTCACGGCGTTGAGGCTTTCGCGGTAGTCGAGGCCGTCC
>JBDTQQ010000232.1:0-4903 GCA_039932075.1 Pseudarthrobacter sp.
AGCGCAAGGCGGAATCAATCCATGCATTACCAGAACTGGGGTCCCCAGGAGATCACCGCGCCCGTCCGGAACGAACTCCCCGAGGTTCCGGTGGAACGCGGCATGGTTATCGAAGATGCCCAGTCCGGCTGGGTAGGCGCGGTCACACGGGTGGAGAAGTCCGGTGGCATGCACGTGGTTGCCCTCGAGGACCGGCGAGGCAAGTCGCGTTCGTTCAAGCTTGGATTCGGGTTCCTTTTGGAAGGCCGGCCCATCAAGCTGATGCCTCCGGCGCCCAGGCAGAACGCGGCCGTGCCCGCCGGCCGGACGGCATCCGGCTCTGTCCGCGTGGCGGGCCAGCGCGCCCAGGTGGCCAAGGCAAGCAGGATCTGGGTGGAGGGAAAGCACGACGCCGAACTCGTGGAAAAAGTCTGGGGTGACGATCTCCGGGTGGAAGGCATCGTCGTCGAGCCTTTGCATGGAATCGATGACCTCGCCGGGGCGGTGGCCGCATTCGGTCCCGGGCCCACCCGGCGGCTCGGGATCCTGGTGGACCACCTCGTGCCGGACTCCAAGGAGTGGCGCATCGCCGCCGGGGTAATGGCCTCCCCGGGCGCCGCCGGGAACGTGCTGATTGTGGGGCACCCCTACGTTGACGTGTGGCAGGCCATCCGCCCGGCGGTGCTCGGCATCGAACAGTGGCCTGTGGTACCTCGCGGACAGGATTGGAAGACCGGCATCCTGGCGGCCTTTGGCTGGCCGCACGCCACCAAGGAAGATATTGGCCTTGGCTGGCAGAAGCTGTTGGGTGCGGTCCGCAGTTACGCGGACTTGGAAGCATCACTGCTCGGGCGGGTGGAGGAAGTCATCGACTTCCTGACGGCGCCGTAACTTCTGCTGGACCACTCCGCTCCCAGCTTGTACCGTCGACGGCAGCATTTGGCGGCATAACAAGTATTCTTGGTAGTGCGGAGGCTGTTGTTGCAGCAGACCGGCATTCTCCAAACCAGCACGATTGCACTTTCGAAGGATGAAACCGTGGCACAAAACGCACGCGAGCACCGGGACGACCAAGGCCGTTCCGAGTACCAGGGCGTTCCCGCAAACGCGTTGCCCCTCACGGCCAGTGAAGACCGTCAATGGGCCACGCTGGCGCACTTTGGCGGGATCCTCGGTTGTGTACCGTCCCTGCTGATCTACCTGATCTTCCGTGAGCGCGGACCGTTCACTGCGCAGGAATCCAAGGAAGCGCTGAACTTCAGCCTGCCGCCCACCATAGCGGCGCTGGTGGCCAACCTCCTGGTCTTCATCCCGGTGGTTGGGAACATCTTTGCCGTCATCGCCACCCTTATCTGGATTGCCCTGACCTGCTTCTCGGTGTCCGCCGGTATCCACGTCAACAAGGGCCAGCCGCACCGCTACCAGTACAACCTTCGTTGGATTAAATAGCCCAAAAGCAACGTAGGCCCCACCAACGCGGGGTCACTCCCGGCCCGATAATCGCACCATATCGGGCAGGAAGTGACCACGCGTTGCTTTGGTTTTGAGGGCGTTCAGGCCGGATTCAGTCCGGCAGGATTCTGCGGACCACTGCGTCCGCCAGCAGGCGGCCCTTCAGTGTCAGCACCAGCGTTCCCTTGATGGCAGCGGGCGCTTCCACGAGGCCCTCGGCCATCAGCCCGGCCACAGCGCGGCGGCCTGACTCCCCCAGCGTCGCGATAGCGAGCCCCGAAACTAGCCTGGCTTCAAGCATGACGCGCTCCACGTCCCGCGTTTCGGCGTCGAGCGTTTCCCTGCCCGCAGCCGGCGAGAGCCCTTGGGCAAGCCGCCCTGCGTAGGCGGTGGGATGCTTGACGTTCCACCAGCGCACACCGCCCACGTGCGAGTGCGCTCCCGGGCCGATGCCCCACCAGTCATCCCCGCGCCAGTAGGCGAGATTGTGCCGGCACGCCTGCTGCGGCGTCCGCGACCAGTTGCTCACCTCGTACCAGCTGAGCCCGGCTTCGCCGATGAGCTGGTCGGCGAGTTCGTACTTGTCGGCGTGGTCGTCGTCGTCGATTCCCGGAACTTCGCCCCGGCGGATCTGGGCGGCCAGCTTGGTGCCGTCCTCCACGATCAGCGCGTAGGCACTGATATGGTCCGGCTGGTAGGACAACGCAGTCTCCAGAGAGAACCGCCAGTCATCGAGGGATTCGCCCGGTGTTCCGTAGATCAGGTCCAGGCTCACGGCCAGTCCGGCCTCGCGCGCCCACTGCACCACCTGCGGCACCCTGCTGGGTGTGTGCGTCCGGTCCAGAACTTTGAGAACGTGTGGGACGGCTGACTGCATACCGAAGGAAACGCGGGTGAAGCCTGCGTTCTTCAGCAGCGCCAGGGATTCCGGGGTCACGGAATCGGGATTCGCTTCGGTGGTGACTTCGGCACCGTCCTCCAGACCCCATTCCTCGACGGCGGCGCCGAGGATCCGTGCGAGGTCTTCGGCCGGGAGCAGCGTGGGGGTGCCGCCGCCGAAGAAGACTGTACTCATGGGGCGGGCAGGGATGCCTGACTCGGGGAGGACCCTTGCTGCAAGCCTGACTTCGGAGATGGCCGTGTCCGCGTAGGCGTCCTGCGACGCCCCGCCGCCCAGTTCGGTGGCGGTGTACGTGTTGAAATCGCAGTACCCGCAGCGGACAGCGCAGAACGGGATGTGCACGTACAGTCCGAAGGCCCGGCGCGCAGCACCGTCTGCTGCCTGGTCAGGCAACAGACCGTCCGACGGCGCCGGGTCACCAAGGGGAAGAACGCTAGGCATTGCGGTGGCCTCGCGCGGTTCGGGCCGGTGTCATCACTACTTTTTGGCCTTGTCCTTGGACTCGTCCGTGGTCAGCGCAGCGATAAAGGCTTCCTGGGGTACCTCGACGCGGCCCACCATCTTCATGCGCTTCTTGCCTTCCTTCTGCTTTTCCAGCAGTTTGCGCTTACGGGAGATGTCACCGCCGTAGCACTTGGCCAGCACATCCTTGCGGATGGCACGGATGCTTTCACGGGCGATGATCCGTGAGCCGATCGCGGCCTGGATGGGCACCTCGAACTGCTGGCGGGGAATGAGTTCGCGCAGCTTGGTGGTCATCATCACGCCGTAGGCGTACGCCTTGTCGCGGTGTGTGATGGCGGAGAACGCATCCACCTGTTCGCCCTGGAGCATGATGTCCACCTTGACCAGATCGGCCACCTGCTCGCCGTCGGCCTTCCAGTCCAGCGAGCCGTAACCGCGGGTCTTGGACTTGAGGATGTCGAAGAAGTCGAAGACAATTTCGGCCAGCGGCAGGCGGTACCGGATTTCCACGCGGTCCTCGGAGAGATAGTCCATACCGCCCATCACGCCGCGCCGGCTCTGGCAGAGTTCCATGATGGCACCGACGAATTCGTTTGGCGCCAGGATGGTGGCGGACACCATCGGCTCGCGGACTTCGGCGATCTTGCCGGAGGGGTACTCGCTGGGGTTGGTCACATGGACCACCTTCTTGTCCTCCAGCGTCACCTCGTACTCCACGTTGGGAGCGGTGGAGATGAGGTCAAGGTTGTACTCACGTTCGAGCCGCTCACGGGTAATTTCCAGGTGGAGCAGGCCCAGGAAGCCAACGCGGAAACCGAAGCCCAGCGCCGCCGACGTTTCGGGCTCGTACACCAGGGCGGCGTCGTTGAGCATCAGCTTCTCCAGCGCATCGCGAAGCACCGGGTAATCCGTACCGTCCAGAGGATACAGGCCGGAGAACACCATGGGCTTGGCATCGGCATAGCCGGGGAGGGAGTCAGCGGCCGGCTTGGCAAGGTTGGTGACGGTGTCGCCCACCTTGGACAGGCGCACGTCCTTCACACCGGTGATGAGGTAACCCACCTCACCCACGCCGAGTCCCTTAGAGGGGGTGGGTTCCGGGGAGCTCACACCGATCTCCAGGAGTTCGTGGGTAGCCCGCGTGGACATCATCTGGATACGCTCACGCGGGTGCAGCATGCCGTCCACCACACGGACATAGGTCACCACGCCGCGGTACGTGTCATAGACCGAGTCGAAAATCATGGCGCGTGCCGGGGCGTCCGGGTTGCCCACAGGGGCCGGCAGGTCGCGGACGATCTTGTCCAACAGGGCCTCGACGCCCATGCCGGTTTTGCCGGAGACGCGGAGAACGTCCTCCGGCTCGCCGCCGATCAGGCTGGCCAGCTCCGCAGCGTACTTCTCGGGCTGGGCAGCCGGAAGATCAATCTTGTTCAGTACCGGAATGATTGTGAGGTTGTTCTCCATCGCCAGGTAGAGGTTGGCGAGGGTCTGCGCCTCAATTCCCTGGGCCGCATCCACGAGCAGGACTGCGCCTTCGCAGGCTGCCAGCGAGCGGGAGACCTCGTACGTGAAGTCCACGTGGCCGGGAGTGTCGATCATGTTCAAGGCGTAGCTGCTGCCATCGAGTTCCCACGGCATACGAACGGCCTGGGACTTGATGGTGATGCCGCGCTCGCGTTCGATGTCCATGCGATCCAGGTACTGGGCCTTCATATCGCGGGGCTGAACCACCCCGGTCAACTGCAACATCCGGTCGGCCAGGGTGGACTTACCGTGGTCAATGTGCGCGATGATGCAGAAATTCCGAATGATGGCCGGATCTGTCGCGGCGGGCACCGGGGCGGTGCGGGCCATGGGAGACACGCGGGGTCCTTACTGTTGGCTTACACGTGTGACGGTCCTGCTTGGTACGCAGGTGCGGCGTGTGGTGGAGCTGGACTAATGCCAGTCTTTCCCGCTCACGGCCGCGCGTCTGGGTTTTCATTGTCCCATGAGCTCGGGCTCCCAGGCGCATTTGTTGACCAGAGCCCCCGGTGCCTTCACCGGGGGCATAGCTGCCAGCCGTCTACGGACTGTCCCCCCAAAGCGCAGCGGCCCCAGCGT
>JBDTQQ010000233.1:0-4898 GCA_039932075.1 Pseudarthrobacter sp.
CGTTCCCCACGGAACTCTTCGACGAGATGGGGCTGTACCTGCAGAAGACCGGCGGCGAGTTCGGCGTGAACACCGGCCGGCCGCGCCGCTGCGGCTGGTACGACGCCGTATTGGCCCGCCATGCTTCCCGCGTCAACGGCTTCACTGACTACTTCGTCACCAAGCTGGACGTCCTCACGGGAATCGAGCAGATCCCGGTCTGCGTTGCTTACGACGTTGACGGCGTCCGCCACGACGAAATGCCCATGACGCAGACCGAGTTCCACCACGCCGTGCCCATCTTCGAGTACTTCGACGGCTGGACCGAGGACATCACCGGCGCCCGCACCCTGGAGGACCTCCCGGAGAATGCCCGCAACTACGTGCTGGCCCTCGAAAAACTGTCCGGCACCCGCTTCTCGGCCATCGGCGTTGGCCCGGACCGTGAGCAGACAATCGTGGTCCACGACCTCATCAACGACTGAAGATTCAGAACATTTGACGGCGGCGGGTCACCCTTGAGGGGTGGTCCGCCGTTGTTGTTGCGCGGGCGGACCGTTGTTCTGCCGGGTGGATGGACGCAATTTACACAGGGTTAACCGGGCCGGTCTTGTGAGACTGCAGGTGCGGCCGACAGACTCATAACATAAGGTGAGCTGATCAACACAGATCGTTCGACCAGACCCGCGGGATGATGACGCAGGAATGTGTCCGGGCCTACCAGGTGACAACGACGCCACCCGGAGGGACCCCCGCCGACCGGAAGGATTTTGTTATGGCCGGGATGTTTGAAGTTTTTCTCGACGCAGATTCGTTGTTCAGGTTCCGGCTCAAGGCACCGGATGGAACCGTGGTGGCGGTGTCGGGGGCTTTCACGGACAAGTCCGCCGTCGCGGCTGGAATCGCCGCCACTCGCGAGTGCGCCGGAACCGGGCTGGTTACCGATCTTTCCGCCGCTGGCTCTCATGAACAGCGCACCGCCGCACCTGTTCCGGCCCGGCCCGTGACGGTACCTTCTGCGGCAGCCGAGTCTGCATGTGACAGACAGCAGGTGCCGGTCAGCCGGGTCCGCGCTTTTGCCCACTTCAATGCGGTGCGCAGCAGCGTATAGGGAGCTTTCCAAAAGTTTCTTGTGAAAGCGCGTAACCCTCGGCAGGTCCGGGACGATTACCCCAATGAAGCGCCGGTCTGAAACTTGTCCCCCATCAGGTTTCAGACTGGCTCTTTTGTTCCTCACAGACGCACGCATTGCTCCGGGCCCGCGTAGTTACCGAAGGGTAAAGTTAGCGGGAACACCATCCCCCCAACGAAGGCCCTACGTCCGTGACCGATGCGCTGACAGACGATGCTTTGCGTGCGCGCGCCCGGGAACCGGAGCTTTTCAGCATTGTGTACCGAACCTACGCAGCACAGGTCCTGGGTTACCTCACAGCCCGCGGGGTTGAAGATCCGGAGGCTGTTATGCAGGAAGTGTTCCTCGCCGTCCTGCCGCGGCTGGAAACGGTCACTGGTGGCGTGACCGGGCTCCGGACCTTCGTCTTCTCGGTGGCCCACGCCCGGATGGTGGACGACCACCGGCGCCGTCACCGGGCACCAGTTGAGCTTCCGTTCGAAGCCGGCCTGGACGGGCGCGAGGAGTCATCAGCCGAAAATCAAGTCATGGAACGCGTCTCCCCGCGGGAAGTACAGGACCTCCTCAGCGTCCTCCCGGACGAGCAGCGTGAGGTCCTCACCCTGCGCCTCGTCGCCGGCCTGACCGTCGAACAGTCCGCAGAGGTCATGGGAAAAAGCAGCGGCGCCGTGAAACAACTACAGCGACGCGCTTTGATCCGGCTGCGCGAGCAGTCCGCAGTGAAGGAATACGTGACGCCATGACGTCAAACACAAGCACCCTCCTGAGCACCGTGGACGACATGCTGTCCGACGCAGGCGAAGACGACCCGGGGCTCCGGGCCGCCTTGCTCTCGCTCGGCGCCTTCGCGTCCCTGCCGGTCCCCGAGCCCCGCCCTGAGCTGGCAGCCCTCCTCTCAGCGCAGACCACCCCACTGGTCCGCCACCGGCTGCGCCGCAGGCACCGGACTGCTGCGGTGGGCCTTGCCCTCATCGCCGGGATGGGGCTGGGTGTCACAGGTGTGGCAGCCAGCGCCTCCGCGCCGAAACTGCATGCCAGCCCTTCCATCCAGGACATGTTGCAGGACTGGGCTCCTGCATGGACCATCGCCGGGACTCCCACCACCAACGGCGCCGCAGGCGGCCTGCCCGGGGCACCCGCGTTGGAGCCTGGCGCCGAGCACGCATCGGAGCCTGCCGATCCGGGACATCCGGATGCGGAACGTCCCGGTCGCGGCTCTGCCAGCCAGGGATCGGTGGGGTCTGAATCTGGAATGCCGGGGAACGGGGAACCGGGTGCCGCCGGGCGGAGCAACAAGCATGATTCGGCGAACCCGGGTGCCGGCGACTCAGGGACTGGTAACGCCGCCGCCAGCAACCCAGCGGCCGACGGCGGTGCGTCACGGAATGCGGCAGGCGCCACTGGCGCTGGAGCGGCCCAGGACAAGACCGCCGGGGAAGCTCCCGAACGTGACGCAGGGAGCGCCTCTGCTGACGTGCTCGAAGGAACCGGGAAGCTCGTGACCGAAGCGCCCGCCGTCGTCGGGAATGTGGCCTCAGCCATCCTCGACGCGTCAGCGAAAGAAAAAACCGGGGCCAGCGATGCCGGCCCCGGTTCCATCTGGCTGAAAAAATTCAGCCGCTAATCAGTGGCGCCCCGGAAAGATAGTGACCTGGAAAGATCCATGGGCACCTTCCCGTCAGGACAGGAGCTGCCGGCGGGAGGAGATCACGCCGGTGTCGAAGCCGGCCAGGTGCAGGCCGCCATGGAACCGGGCGTGTTCAATTTTCACGCAGCGGTCCATCACCACGTTGAGTCCGGCGGCTTCGGCGTCTGCGGCCACGGCCTCATGCCAGGACCCCAGCTGCAGCCAGAGGGTCTTGGCGCCCGCAGCGATGGCTTCGTCCAGGACGCCTGGAAGGTCATCGTGCTTCCGGAAGACGTCCACGATGTCCGGGCTTTCGGGGAGATCGGCAAGCGACGCGTACGTGCGCTCGCCCAGGATCTCCTTGACCACGGGATTCACGAAGTACACCTTGTACCGCGTGGACGACTGCAGGTACGTGGCCACAAAGTAGCTGGCACGTGAGGGCTTGTCGGAGGCCCCAACGATCGCAATCGACTTGGCTGAGCGCAGCAGGTTCAGGCGTTCCGGCGCGGAAGGGCCTTCCCAGGTGCGGGTTTCGATGCTCATGCGTGTGCTCCGATCGTGCAGGAATCGGCTTCGACGGTGAAACCTTCAGTGGTAGCGTCAGTCGAAGCCACGGCTGCCGAGGCCTCGGTAAGGGCCTGGTCCAGGTCCCACAGGATATCGGCTATGTCCTCCAGGCCCACCGAGATGCGCACCAGGTCCTCGGGAACCCCTGCGGACTGGAGCTGTTCCGGGCTGAGCTGCTGGTGGGTGGTGGAGCCCGGGTGGATGACCAGGGTCCGGGAGTCGCCCACGTTGGCCAGGTGCGAGGCCAGCTGCAGGGACTCGATGAACTTCTGCCCCGCGGCGCGGCCGCCCTTCACGCCGAAGGAGAACACCGAGCCGGGGCCCAGCGGCAGGTACTTCTTCGCCCGCTCGAAGTGCGGGTGTGAGGGCAGGCCGGAGAAGTTCACGTAGGCCACACGGGGATCGGCTTCGAGCCATTCCGCCACGGCCTGGGCGTTCTTCAGGTGCTCGTCCAGCCGCTGTGGGAGGGTTTCCACGCCCTGCAGCAGCTGGAATGCGGACATCGGCGAGAGCGCCGGGCCGATATCGCGCAGTTGCTCGCAGCGCAGCTTGGTGAGGAAGCCGTATTCGCCGAAGTTGCCCCACCAGGAGACGTTGCCGTAGGAGGCCACGGGCTCGGTCATGGTGGGGAACTTGCCGTTGCCCCAGTTGAACCGGCCGCTCTCGACGATCACGCCGCCCAGGGTGGTGCCGTGCCCGCCGAGGAACTTGGTGGCGGAGTGGATCACAATGTCGGCACCGTGCTCGATCGGGCGCACCAGGTACGGCGTGCTCAAGGTGGCGTCGACGACGAGGGGGATGCCGGCGTCGTGCGCTATCTTGGCCAGCCCCTCAAGGTCCTGGACTTCCGACGACGGGTTGGCCACCACCTCGACGAAGATCGCCTTGGTGTTCTCCTGGACGGCCGCGGCATAGTCCGCGGGGTCAGTGCCGGGGACGAACGTGGTGTCCACGCCGAAGCGGCGCAGCGTCACATCGAGTTGGGTGACGGTGCCGCCGTACAGCTGGGAGGCGGCCACGATGTGGTCGCCGGCCTGGGTCAGCGCGGCGAAGGTGATGAACTCCGCGGCCATGCCCGAGGACGTCGCTACTGCGCCGATGCCGCCCTCCAGCGAGGCGATCCGCTCTTCGAACGCGGCCACGGTGGGGTTGCCGATGCGGGAGTAGATGTTGCCGTACTTCTGCAGCGCGAAGAGGTTCGCGGCGTCCTGGGTGTCCTTGAACACGAAGGACGTGGTCTGGTAGATGGGCACCGCGCGCGCGCCGTGCTCGGCGTCGGGAGTGCCGCCGGCGTGCAGGGCGCGGGTGCGGAAACCGAATTTGCGGTCAGACATCAGACAGCCACCTTTTCAGAAACGGTTGACGGCACCGTGGACAAATCCAGCTCGGTGCCGTTCTTGCGGGCCAGGTCGGCTTCGAGCTCGCGGACGATCGGCAGGATGTCCTGGCCGAACGCCGCCACTTCCTCCTGGAAGTGCAGGTAGCCGGTGAGGAAGAGGTTCACGCCGATCTTCTTGTATTCGACGATCCGTTCGGCGATCTGCTCCGGGGTGCCGATCAGCTGGGTCTTGAAGCCGTCGTTGTACTGGA
>JBDTQQ010000234.1:0-4858 GCA_039932075.1 Pseudarthrobacter sp.
AGGGGGAACCTGCCATGAGCCTGCCCGACACACCCGCTGCACCGGATCCCGGCCCTGGGTTGGTTCCCCATGCAACAGCGGAAAGCCCCACGGCGGCGCTCGCCGAACCGACTCAGAAGGTCACCGCGCGCTGGGTGACCGGGTTGGTGCTGGTCAACGTCGGCATCAACGCCGCCTTCTTCGGCCCCATCAACGTTTTTCTCGGCCAGCAGGCCATAGGCATCGACGAGGCCAACAAGGAAGCCATCCTGTCCCTCGTGGTTGCGTGCGGCGCCGCCGTGTCGCTGGTGGCCAATCCGCTGTTCGGTGCACTGTCCGACCGGACGGTCTCAGGTTTCGGCCGGCGTGCACCGTGGGTCCTGGCCGGTGCCATCCTGGGGACCGCTGCCTTGCTGGCACTGTCCGGTGCTACTGCTGTTGCCCTGATGGTCCTGTTCTGGTGCCTGGTCCAACTGGGTGCCAATGCCGCCTACGCGGCGATCACCGCCGCCGTCCCGGACCGGGTGCCGGTGCCGCAGCGCGGCGGGGTGGGCGGCCTGGCGGCAATGGGCCAGACGCTGGGCATCCTGCTCGGCGCCGTCTTCGGGGCAGTGGTCTCGGGAAACTTTATGGTGGGCTACACCATGTGTGCTGCCGCCCTGCTGTTCTCGGTGCTGCCGTACCTGTTCCACCGGAATGACCCGCCGCTGCCCAGGGAGTTCCGCCCGCCGTTCTCGTGGGGCAGTTTCCTCCGCGGCTTCTGGATCAGCCCGGCCCGCCACCCGGACTTCGCCTGGGCCTGGCTCACGCGCTTTCTGGTCAACGTCTGCAACCAGCTGACCATTGTGTACCTGCTCTTTTTCCTCCGGGACGTCATCAAGCATGAGGACCCTGCCGTAGGTGTCCTGACCCTGACCGGCATTTACGCCGCGATGGTGATGATTACGGCAGTAATAGCTGGGCCGTGGAGCGACCGGCTGGGCCGGCGCAAGCCATTTGTGATCGGGTCCTCCGCCCTCATTGCCGTGGCAGGCCTGACCATGGCCTTCTTCCCCGTGTGGACCGGCGCCCTTATTGGAGCCGGCATCCTGGGCGTGGGCTTCGGCGCCTACCTTGCCGTTGACTTTGCGCTGCTGACTCAGGTGCTCCCGCAGGCTGGCGACCGCGGCAAGGATATGGGTGTGATCAACGTGGCCAACTCGTTGCCCCAGGTGTTCGCATCCGGCCTTGCATTCCTCGCCGTGACCCACTTCGGCGGATACGTCACCCTGTTCACCGCGGCGGCCGTCATCGGCCTGCTGGGTGCGGTGTTCGTAGTCAAGATCAAGGGCGTTGACTGAGGACGCCAAAGCCGAGTGCCGTATAGTTGAGCCGGACTGCAGGGCGGTTTGGGATGGGGATCAACCGGCCGCTGCACCATAAGTTCACTACCCCGGAATGCTGATGCCCGAGACCTTTCCCGACCATCCGCCCATGGCCACCCGGCCCGCCACTCCACGCCAGAGGCTGCGCTATGCACGCGTCCTCGAATCCGCCGGCGGGTTTGCCCGTAAGGGACTGGAGTCCGTGGACCTGGCGGAAATTTCGGAAAAGTCCGGCGTCCCGCTGGGTACCCTTTACCGTTACTTCCCGTCGACAACCCACCTCATGCTGTCCCTTTACCGCCAGCAACTGGACGAGCTCCAGGCGAGGGTGCGCACTTCTGCTGCCAGCTTCGGTGGCCGGGCCCTGACCGGCGTGGTCATGGAGATTTTCCACATGCGGGTCATGCAGCCGGCGGTCGAACAGTGCCTGACTCGCGGTGTGTACCTCAAGGGCAAGGACACCACTGAGCTCCTGCAGGAGATTGACGACCTCAGCGAGACGGCAGTAGCCATAGCTTCCGACGACGCCGTGGCGGCCAGGGTGCTCCTGCTGACGGTCACTGGTCTGGTCCAGTCCGTCCGCAACCGCCGCCTCTCCCTGTTCGAGGCCGAAGAAGACCTGAAAAAGGCCTGCACCCTGCTTGCTCCGCTGGCACCGAACGCGCGCTCCGCCCACCGATCGGCGTAACTGGTCTAGACCAATAAGCGATTAAATACGTCTTTATTGCGTGATGTAAATCACAAAACACCACGATAAATCGATTTAGCATGATGAGTCGGCCGCTTCACGGACGTTTTCGCTCGCAGGCGCTGTTTACTATTGCAGTACCGGAGTGGCTGGCAACCCGCAGCTCCAAGGACTTCACCCCGGACCCGTTACCCTTGGGTCCGCGAAGCGCCGAACCCCACCATCTTGAGCCTCCCTGCGCTTGAGCCATTCTGCGCCGTGCGCCCACGGCTAGCCCCAGGAGACAATGAAGTGTCCATTGACGCAATCGCACCGACCGACAATTCCGCAGCCACAGCGCTGACCGAAGCGGAGATCTTCGACGCCCACCAGGGCGGCAAGCTCTCGGTCACCAGCACAGTCCCGCTGTCCAACAAGCGCGACCTTTCCATCGCCTACACCCCCGGTGTGGCCGACGTCAGCCGTGCCATCCACAAGAACCCGGAGCTCGCCAAGACCCTTACCTGGGCGCAGCGCCTGGTGGTAGTGGTCAGCGACGGCACCGCCGTGCTTGGCCTGGGCAACATCGGCGCCAGCGCCTCACTGCCCGTCATGGAGGGCAAGTCCGCCCTCTTCAAGACCTTCGGCGAACTCGATTCCATTCCCCTCGTCCTGAACACCACCGACGTTGACGAGATCGTGGAAACCCTGGTGCGCCTCCGCCCCAGCTTCGGCGCCGTGAACCTCGAGGACATCTCGGCCCCGCGCTGCTTCGAGCTGGAAGAGAAGCTCATCGAGGCGCTGGACTGCCCGGTCATGCACGATGACCAGCACGGCACCGCAGTGGTGGCACTCGCCGCACTGACGAACGCGGCCAAGGTCACCGGCCGTGAACTCGAGGGCCTCCGCGTAGTGGTTTCCGGCGCGGGTGCAGCTGGCATCGCCGTCGCCGAAATCCTGCTCACCGCAGGGATCGAGGACGTTGTACTGCTCGACTCCAAGGGCGTCATCAACCGCGACCGCGCGGACATCGCCGCCGACCCGCAGAGCAAGAAGTCCGAGATGGCCCAGCGCAGCAACCCGCGCGGAGTCACCGGCGGACCGGGCGAGGCGCTGCTCGGTGCGGACGTGTTCATCGGGGTGTCCTCCTCGAAGCTGGACGAGGCGCACCTGAAGCTGATGAACGCCGACTCCATCGTGTTCGCCCTTTCCAATCCGGACCCCGAAGTCCTGCCTGAGGTGGCCACCAAGTACGCCGCCGTTGTGGCCACCGGCCGCAGCGACTTCCCGAACCAGATCAACAACGTGCTGGCCTTCCCCGGCATCTTCCGCGGCGCGCTGGACGCCGGCGCCCGCCGCATCACGCCCGCCATGAAGCTTGCCGCGGCACGCGCCATCGCGGAACTCGCCGAAGCGGACCTCGCTGTGGACTACATCGTTCCCAGCCCGCTGGACCCTCGCGTTGCGCCCGCGGTAACTGCCGCCGTCGCCGCCGCTGTGGAAGCTGAGTAACCTCCGCCGCCACACTGCCATAACGCCCGACGGCGGTGCCTCCTTTTCGAAGGGAGGCACCGCCGTCGGGGGTTTAAGCCCGCGGGGGACTGGACCGCAGTACCTGCCGGGACACCGGCCCACCCTAAACTGGGGCTCATGAACTCCGAAACCGTTGTAAGCATCCTTTGTGGCGTTGCCATCCTGGTGGGAGTCGCCGGCACCATCATCCCGGTGCTGCCGGGCAGCTTCCTGATCGGCCTGAGCCTGTTGGCGTGGGCGATCTGGGGCGGTGCGGGAACTTTGGGCTGGGTGATCTTCGCGGTTGGAATGGTTTTTGTGGTCGCCGGCATGTCTGCCAGCGCCGTGCTGACCGGCCGGAAGCTCAAGCAGCACGGCATTCCCAGCCGGAGCGTGGTGGTGGGCCTGGTTGCGGGCGTGATCGGCATGTTCATCATCCCCGTGGTGGGCCTCTTTATAGGGTTCGCCGCCGGCCTGCTGCTCAGTGAGCTGAGCCGGACCCGGCAGCTACGTACGGCAACCACCACCAGCTGGGCCGCCCTGAAGGCCACCGGTCTGGGCATGCTTGCCGAGTTCGTGCTGGCTTGCCTCGCTGCCAGCACCTGGGTGATCGGACTCTGGATCGCCGCCGCTACGTAGGGTCCGGGCAGGGCTGCCACGTAGCATGGAGGGATGAGCGTGGGGGATGCCAGAGGACCGATTTACCGGGATACCCGTGACCTGACGCCGTTCGGGAATGTCCAACTGCGGACACCCGTCCGGGAGCTCGCAGGCAGTGTGGGCGGGCTGATCCACGGCGTGCTGGGCGGGCGGGACGCGGCGCTCCTCGCTGTGGACGGCGAGATCCCCAGGCTCAAGCTGATGCCGGGCAAGGCGGTCAGGGCTGTCCATGACGCCATCTTCAACAGCAAGGAACCCGAACGGCTCATCGTCCTGGGCCGCACCTACCCCGGCTGGGCGGGGCTCTGTTCCGTCATGGCCGGCCTTCTGGCGTACCAGCACGGCGGCTACCTGCGCGCTTCCGAGCTCCTCCAGCGGGGCCTGTCCATCAGGAACAACGACGACGCCAACCAGTATGCGGCCACGTACCTGACGCGGGTGGCCACCCGGGTGGAGGTTGCCGAACGCGTCGAAGTCCCCGTGCTGTTCGGCCAGGAGTCCGTCTTCCTGGCGCTGTCGCATTCCTTGCGGGAAACGGGCCAGCTGGAAGCCGCGCTGCAGACCGTAACCGGGTTGCCGCCGTCGTTGCCGTCAGCCCTGGCCCGCTGTGCGCTGGCGTTCGCGCTGGGGCGGGACAAGGAAGTAGTGATCTGGACAGAAGGGCTGCTGAATTCCG
>JBDTQQ010000235.1:0-4857 GCA_039932075.1 Pseudarthrobacter sp.
GGACCATGCCGATGGTCTGGTACGTGCCGCCGCTCTCCCCGGTGGTGGACCTGCTGCGGGATCAGGGGCACGACGGCGAGGATCACGGCAACCTGTTCGGCGCCATCGACGCACTGCGCATCCCGGTGGAATACCTCGCGGAACTGTTCACGGCGGGCGATGCAGACCGGGTCACCGCCGTGCTGAAGAAACTTGCCGCCATGCGCTCCTTCATGCGCGGCATCAGCCTGGGCAACGATCCGGACGACTCCATTCCGGAGGCCGTGGGGATGGACAGCCAGACCATGTACGAGATGTACCGCCTCATGGCCATCGCCAAGTATGAGGAACGCTACGTGATTCCCAAGGCCCATGTGGAACAGGCGCATGACCTGGAAGAGATGGGCTGTTCACTGGATTTCGACGGCGGACCGGGCATGCAGGATTCCTCCCCGTTTGGCGAGGCCAGCGGCAGGCCCGTCCCGGTGGCGGTGGAAACGTTCAATGCCCTCCGGGACCGGCAGACCACAGACGAGATGGGGTCCGGGTCAGGCCTCAGGGGCCGCGTCAACCTGCTGAACTGGGACGGGCGCGGGGCGCCGCCCGGGCTTTTCCCCGGACGGGCGGCCCGGGAGCCAGGTTCGTCGGCAGACGGGGAACAGCGGTGAGCCGGCGCGATCAGGTGGTGTACATGGCTGCCGCCTGGTGCCTGTCGTACCCGGACGAGGAGCTGGTTGCCAAGGTCCCCCTGATGCGGGCCGCACTGGCTGAGTTCTCTGGTGCGGCCCGGGACTTCGTTGACGTCCTGGACCTGCTTGAATCCTCGGAGCCAATGGAAATCCAGGCCCATTACGTGCGCGAGTTCGACCTCGGCCGGCGCCACGCCCTGCACCTGAGCTACTGGACGGACGGCGACACCAGGCGCCGCGGTGAGGTCCTGGGCAACTTCAAGAAGGCCTACCGGCAAAGCGACATCCTCGTGGACACCCACGGGGAACTGCCCGACTACCTGCCCATGGTCCTCGAATACGCCGCCCGGGTGGATCTTGCCGCGGGCCGTGACCTGCTCATCCGTTACCGTGCCAGCCTCGAGATGCTCCGCTTCGGCCTGCTGCGCGATGACTTGCCCCATGCCCGCATCCTGCAGGCAATCTGCGCCACGCTGCCGGGGAAATCGCCGGCCGATGAGCAGGCTGTCATGCGGATGGCCGGCTACGGGCCGCCCACCGAAGCAGTCGGGCTTGATCCGTACGATCCTCGCCTGCTGCCCGTGAAAGGCGCCTGACCATGCTGACCTTCGAGACCGGGCCCGGAGCCGCCGTCGAACTCACCGCCCTGGACATCGTCCTCTGGGGCGTGCTGCCGTACGTCATGGTGGTGGTGCTGGTGGGCGGCAGTATTTGGCGGTACAAGTACGACCAGTTCGGCTGGACCACCAGGTCCTCCCAACTGTATGAGTCCCGGCTGCTGCGGATCGCGTCCCCGCTGTTCCACTTCGGTTTGCTGGCGGTCATCGCAGGCCACTTTTTTGGCCTGGTCATCCCGATGGCCTGGACGCAGGCCGTGGGAATGAGCCAGGAGTTCTACCATTTCAACGCGCTGCTGGTGGGAGGCATCGCGGGGGTGGGAACCCTGGGCGGAATTCTGCTGCTGATTTATCGCCGCCGGACTACCGGTCCGGTTTTTATGGCCACCACCAAGAACGACAAGGGCATGTACGTGGTGCTCACCGCGGCCATCCTGTTCGGCCTGTGGACCACCCTGGCAAGCGTTTTTGAGGGCGAGCACGGGCACAATTACCGCGAAACCGTGGCCCCCTGGTTCCGCTCCCTGTTCATCTTCCAGCCGGACATAGCGGCCATGGCATCAGCGCCGTTCTCCTTCCACCTGCACACGCTGGTGGGCATGGCGCTGTTTGTGATCTGGCCCTTCACCCGGCTGGTTCACGCCTTCACGGCGCCGCTGCACTACCTGTTCCGGCCCTACATCGTCTACCGCTCCCGTGACCGGGACCGGATCAACGCGAAGCGGAAGGAAACAGCCGGAACCTCCGCTGCACGCACCACCGGGACTGCGGCACGCCGCGGCTGGTCCGCCGTCGGAACCCGGGACAGGGACACCCGGAACCGCTAGCGAGAACCAGTACCAAAAAGTAGAGGAAAGAGGAACGCAGTGGCCGGATCCGCCGCCCCAGCCCCGCCGGCAGAGGCCGGCCGCACGCTCAATCTCGTGCTCGCAACCTCCGCTTCGGTGGTGGGTTTCTGGGCGTGGAACTCGGTGGCAACACTGGGTTCGTACTACACGCAGAACCTCCACCTCAACCCGGCGGCCACAGGGGTGCTGGTCGCCATGCCGGTGTTTGTCGGCTCGCTCGGCAGGATCGTCGTCGGAACCTTGACGGACAAATACGGCGGCAGGGCGATGTTCACCTTTGTGCTGCTCGCCCCCATCCTGCCGATCCTGCTGGTCTCTGTCGGCGGACTTCTCAGCTCATTCGCGCTGGTGCTCGGGGCGGGCCTGGTGCTCGGGGTTGCGGGTACCGTCTTCGCCGTCGGGATTCCCTTCGTCAGTGCCTGGTACGAGCCGTCCAGGCGGGGCTTCGCCACCGGCGTCTTCGGTGCCGGTATGGGCGGCACGGCGCTGGCGGCCTTCCTAAACCCGCGTCTCGTTGCCAGCATCGGGTACTTCCCCACGCACCTGCTGATCGCCGCGGTCCTCGTTGCAATGGCAGCCCTGGTGTGGTTCCTGATGAAGGAATCCCCGGGCTGGACCCGAAACAATGCCCCCGTGCTGCCCAAGCTCCTGGACGCCGCCAAAACGCCGGTTACGTGGAAGATGTGCTTCCTCTACGCGGTGGTCTTCGGCGGCTTCGTCTCCTTTGCCACGTACCTGCCCACCTATCTGCGGGACGTGTACAGCTTTGATCCCAGCGGCGCCGGGGCCCGCACGGCGGGCTTCGCGCTTGCTGCAGTGCTGGCTCGGCCAATCGGCGGCGTCCTCGCCGACAAATTCGGCTCGAAGCCGGTGGTACTCGCGTCCCTGGCAGGGGTGGCGGTGCTTGCCTGGGTGGTGAACGTCCAGCCCGACGGCGAAGTCCAAGCCGGGCTGACCTTCGTGGCCATGGCGGCCGCGCTGGGGTTGGGAACCGGAGGCGTGTTCGCGTGGGTGGGCGTACTCGCTCCGCCGGGCAAAGTGGGCAGCATCAGCGGAGTGGTCAGTGCCGCCGGGGGCCTGGGCGGCTACTTCCCGCCGCTCGTCATGGGTGCAACGTACGACGCCGCGACGCGCAGCTACTCGATCGGACTGCTGCTGCTGGTGGCCACCGCCCTGGCGGCGTTTGCCTTCACCGCCATGGCGGTGAATGGTCCCTCGAAGATTGTGCACATGGCGAAGGCCTGACCGGGCCTAGCCGGCCAGCACCACGGCGATTCCAAGTATGCCCAAGGCGACTCCGGCAAAGGCGGTCCAAAGCACCGCGGAGGTTTCGGTGTCGGCCCTTCCCCGCATGATTCCGTGGGCACTCGCCCGGTACCGGCGCCGTTGCGTCAGGTAGATCGCCGCGGCGGCGGCCGCAGACACGCCGAAGAGCACCAGAATCGGCAGACCGTGGTGGGGGAGCCAGCGCAGGAAGATGGCACTGACCGTTGCCAACGCCATCATGGTGCGGCCCCACGCCAGGGTGGTCCGTTCAGGCTGGAGCCCCGGATCCCCGTGCGGGGCCGCCGGTGGCCGGATGGTGGGCACCGGCTCAGCGCCCGAGAATCGAAATCACAACGATGGCGGCGGCCAGTGCGCCTGCCGCGGCCAGCAGCGGCACAACCAGCGGCAGCGGCAGCGGGGTGTTGTTGCGCATGCTCCGTTCCACGCGGATCCAGCGCACGGCTGCGCCGGCGCTCAACAGCATGCCAAGGAGCAGAAGCAGCACGGCAAGGACCTTACGGACGGGCTCTGCGAACAGGCCGGACGTGAACGCCTCAATGGCAATGCCTCCCGCCAGCAGCGCCAGCGAGGTGCGGATCCAGGCGAGGAAGGTGCGCTCATTGGCGAGGGTGAAGCGCGGGTCGGGTTCGATGCCGCCGGGCATCAGCCGTTCAGCTATCCGTCCGCGCGGCGGCGGGGGAGGCGGAGACGGTGACGGCGGCACGGGACCGCGCGGCGGTGGCTGGTTGCTGGACACGGGGACAGTTTAGCCGCCGGGGAACGTGATCGGTGTATGCGCGTCAGCCGGCGTTCCGGGGTGCAAACATGATCACGGCGACGCCCACCAGGCAGATCACGGAACCCGCAATATCCCACCGGTCCGGCCGAAAGCCGTCAAAGATCATGCCCCAGCCCAGCGAGCCAGCCACGAACACACCACCGTAAGCCGCCAGGATCCGGCCGAAATGGGCATCCGGCTGCAAGGTGGCAACAAACCCATAGACGCCCAGCGCAATGACGCCGAGCCCTGCCCACCACCAGTCCTTGCCTTCGCGGACGGCCTGCCACACGAGCCAAGCGCCGCCGATCTCAGCCACCGCCGCCAGCACGAAAAGCACAGCCGTTTTAGCGATCGGCACCGTTTCAGCAGGGATATTCACAGGTTCATCATGCCAGCCCGGAATGCTTGCGGTCGCCGCAGAGGAACTCGGCATCTTCTTCCGTAATTCCGAAGACCGTCAGGTCAAGGCGCCATAAGCCATGAAGCCCACATCCACGCGCGCCAGCCTGCACTTCCCGTGATCTTCATCGGGAGCGTCCTTCCACCTGAAGACAGCGTGGCCCTCACCGATCCCTGCTGATAGGGCATTTAGGCAGGGGTATGGATCCGGTAAGCCGCTGTTCGGACCTCCTGACAGCGTCGACGGCGGAGACCACGTACAGCAGGAAGATTTCACT
>JBDTQQ010000236.1:0-4842 GCA_039932075.1 Pseudarthrobacter sp.
TCCGCCGTCGCGCTTTCACTGGACTTCGCCGCGGCGATGTCCTCGGCGGAGGGAATCTCTGGTGACGCCGGACGCTGGATGGAAGGCGCCATTGACGTCGGCGATGCCTGGGCAGGGAGGGCGAGTGTCCCGGAAAGTACGACGGCGCTACACAGAACGATGACCTTCAGGCCGGACCCGGACAAACCCATTCGCAGAACCTCGCAGGATAGTAAGGCTGGGGAGCGAGGTCTGGTGGCGGCACAAATGGCCCCTCTGCTGATCACCCAGCAGTCAGAGGCTACGTGACATGCTGCACATTGGCAACAAGAGTCACATCAATAACATAAACAACAACAGTGTCATTTCGCCACAACCAGCGTCGGCGTGTTGCTTACTCCCGCGGGGCATCAGCGGCGGCAGGTTTCAGGCGTGCTGGTGTGACTCGTGCTCGGAATGGCTCGCGGGCTCAAGCTGGAATGTGCAGTGCTCGGTGTCGAAGTGGGTGCCGAGGCAAGCGGTGAGCTTGTCCAGGACCTGGTCGGCGCCCCGGGCGTTCAGCACCCCGTCCGCCACCACCACGTGGGCAGAAAACACAGGTACGCCGGAGGTGATGGTCCAGATGTGGATGTCATGGACGTCCACCACGCCGTCGACGCTGAGGATGTGCTCGCGGATCATCTGCACCTCCACGCCTTTCGGGGTGGCTTCCAGGAGCACGTCGACGACATCGCGGAGCAGGTTCCAGGCGCGCGGGAGGATCATCAGGGCAATGAGGACCGACGCGATGGTATCGGCCGCCTGGTAGCCGGTGAACATGATGATCAGGGCAGCGACAATGACGGCGAAGGAACCCAGCAGGTCGCCGAGCACTTCAAGATAGGCGCCACGCACGTTCAGGCTGTCCTGGTGCGCGCCGTGCAGGATCAGCAGCGACACCAGGTTGGCAACGGCGCCCAGGATGGCAGCGAAGAGCATGATGTCGGTGTGGACCTCGGGCGTGGACCCGATCCGCCGGATGGCCTCGGTAAAGATGACCACGGAAATGACAATCAGGATCAGCGCGTTGGCAAGGGCGGCGAGGACCTCCGCGCGCTGGTACCCATAGGTCCGCTGGTCGCTGGCGGGCCGCCCCGCGATCCAGGCCGCCAGGAGGGCGATGGTCACGCCCGCCGCATCGGACAGCATGTGGCCCGCGTCGGCCAGCAGGGCCAGCGATCCGGACAGGGCGGCGCCTACCACCTGGACCAGGACAACCGTCAGCGTGATGGCCAGGACGGCGATGAGCCGTTTGCGGTGCCTGCCAGTTGCCGTGATCCCGTGTGTGTGGCTGTGGTCGTGTCCCATGCTTACAAGGCTAGTCCCAGCCCAGCTCGTGCAGTCGGTGGTCATCGATGCCGAAGTGGTGGGCGATCTCATGCACCACGGTCACCGCCACCTCTTGGATTACCTCGTCCCGGGACGTGCAGATGTCCAGGATGGGCTGACGGAAGATCGTGATCCGGTCCGGCAGCGAACCGGCATCCCACCAGGAATCACGCTCGGTCAGGGGGACGCCCTCGTAGAGGCCCAGCAGGACGGTGTCCGGGTCTTCGCCAGGGCCCGGGACATAGTCGTCCTCGACAAAAACGGCCACGTTGTCCATGGCGGCCGCGAGTTTGGGCGGGATCAGGCCCAGGGCGTCAGTAACAGCGGATTCGAAGTCGTCAGCGGACATCTCGTAGTGAAGCGGCTCGTGCGGGCCCTCCGGGATAATGGGCAGTCCGGGCGGTAAATTGGCGGGCATCTCCCGACTGTAGCGCGGAATTCCGGGCTGCCCGCCCGCGCTCAAGGACGGACGACAGTACGGGACCTGCGGCGGGTCAGGCCCACCCCTATCAGGCAGACCACGCCGCCCACCAGGCCCCAGACTGAAGGGACTTCGCTCAGGAGCAGCCACGAGATCAGGATGGTGGTTCCGGGGACCAGGTAGGTGGTGGCGGCCAGCTTCCCGGCATCGATAAGGGACAGCGCGTAGGCCCACGTGGTGAACGCGATCGCAGTGGGGAAGACGCCGAGGTACACCAGCCCCCACGCTGCGGACAACGGGGCAGCCTGCAGCTCGGAAACCAGTTGCCCGGCAAAAAACAGGCAGCAGACGGCGCCCACCATAATTCCGAACCATGTTGCCTGGCCTGCCGGGACCTTCCTCAGCACCGGTTTCTGGATGATGACACTGACAGCGGCGAGCACCGCGGCAAGGAGGCAGAGCAGCACGCCCGCAACATCCGCCGTCGAACGTTCACCCGACCCGCTGCCTGATCCGAGCGCGATCAGCGCCACCCCGCCGAAAGCCACCAGGCTGCCGATGATCAGCCATCGGGGGAAGCCTTCCTTCAGGACGAAGCCCGCCATGATGGCCACGAGGATGGGATTGACGTTGATCAGCAGGGCCGCGGTGCCGGCGTCCAGGAGGTGCTCCGCCGCATTCAGCGCCACATTGTAACCGCCGAACCACATCACACCGTATCCGAGGATGGGCCACCATTCGCGGCCTCGCGGCAGTACCTTGCTCCTCGTCAGTTGCGGCAATACCAGGGCGCCGAGTACGACGGCGGCAACCGCCAACCTGCCCAAGGTCAGGGAGCCGGGGGAAAAGTTGGGCCCGAGCGCCCGGATGCCCACGAATGCCGATGCCCACAGCACCACAGTGACCACGACGGCTGCGATGCCCAGCTTGCTGACGCGGTCTTGCTGAGCGGGAAACGCTGCCGACGGTGCAGGGCCGGTGGGGGAAGATGACGCCATGCTGCCAATGTAACCCTGCCCCCAGGCTCACGGCTGGCGGAAATCGGTCACGTCTCGTCGAGTTTCTGCCACGAGCGCCCGGCCGGAAATAGGCGGGTGATACCGCGGTCTCGGTTAGGATGCGTCTCATGGTCACAGCTTCAACTTCCCCCGGGTCCGCGCCGGACCCTGCAAGACGGGTCCGCCTGGTCATCTGGATCCTGCTCGGTGTCATCGTGGTGGCAGTCGGTGCCTGGTACGCGATGCTGACGTTGAACAAGCCCGCGGCGGCCCCGGCGCCGGCCGCAGGCGGTGCCGGGGCCGAACAGTTGGTCCGGACGGACAGTCACCGGCTCACCGCCCCGGCCGTTGAAAAGGCACAGCTGGTGGAGTTCCTGGACTTTGAATGCGAAGCCTGCCGCTCCATCCATCCCTTCGTGGAGGAACTGAAACAGGAATTTGGCGACAGGATCACGTTCGTCAACCGCTACTTCCCGCTACCCTCACACCCGAACTCCGGCACCGCCGCGCTCGCTGTGGAAGCTGCCGCGCAGCAGGGAAAATTTGAAGCCATGTCCGCAAAAATGTTTGAAACCCAGGACCAGTGGCACGGAAAACCGGAGTCCCAGGGGCCGCTGTTCCGGACCTTCGCCGAGGAACTCGGACTCGACCTTGCCGCATTCGACGCAGCAGTGGTTGACGAGAAATCGAAGGAACGCATCCGCACCGACATTGCGGACGGCACGGCCGTGGGCGTGACAAGCACTCCGACTTTCTTCTTGAACGGCGAGAAGCTGACTTTGACGACCAAACAGGATTTCCGGCAGAAGCTGGCAGCCGCGGTGAAGTAGCCGGCTGCGTCAGTCCTTACCGGCCCACGCCAGGAGCCGGTCCAAGGGCCACGTGGTGACAATGCGCTCCGCAGGAACACCGTTCAGGGCGGCGCGGGCAGCCCCGTACTGCAGGAAGTCGAGCTGTCCGGGGGCGTGGGCGTCGCTGTCGATGGAGAACAGGCACCCGGCGTCCAGAGCCAGCTGAATCAGGTGGTCCGGGGGGTCCTGCCTTTCGGGCCGCGAGTTGATCTCCACGGCCACGTTCTGTTCGGCGCAGGCAGCGAACACTTCCTTGGCATCGAACTCGGACTGGGGCCGGGTGCCCCGCGATCCTTCCACGAGGCGGCCGGTGCAGTGCCCTAAGACATTGGTGTGCGGGTCACGGATACCCGCCAGCATCCGTTCCGTCATGGTGTTCCGGTCCGCGCGGAGTTTGGAGTGGACGCTGGCCACCACAATGTCGAGCCGGTCCAGCATCGCCGGAGTCTGGTCCAGTTCGCCGGATTCCAAGATGTCCACTTCGATCCCGGCGAGGAGCCGGAAGCCGTTGGTGTTACCGGCGTTGAGCTCTGCCACGACGTCGAGCTGCTCGGTGAGGCGCTCCACACTGAGGCCGTTGGCGATGGTCAGGTTGGGCGAGTGGTCGGTGAGGGCCAGGTATTCGCGGTCCAGCACCTGCGCGGCCGCAGCCATGAGCGGGATGGGGGATCCGCCGTCGGACCAGTCGCTGTGGCTGTGGAGGTCGCCGCGCAGGGACTTCCGCAGCTCGGCCCCGCCGTCGTCCAGCGGCTCCTCCCCCTTCAGGCGAAGGTCCGCAAGGTAATCCGGCACTGCGCCAGCCACCGCCTGGCGCACCACCTGATAGGTCCGGTCGCCGATTCCCTTCATGCTCTTGAGCCGGCCGTCCCGGGCACGGGCCTCCACTTCGGCGGGGGCCAGGCCGGAGATGACCCCGGCTGCCTTCCGGAAAGCCTGGACCTTGAAGGTGGCAGCGCGTCCGCGCTCCAGCCAAAAGGCGATCTCGTTGAGCGCAGCGACGGCATCCATCTGTCCATCTTCGCCTGTTCCGGCCGCTTCGTTGAGGCCTTCCCCGCCCGATTTTGGAATATTCCGTCCAAGGCCCTATAGTTTTAGAGTCCAGTTCGGAGAAACACCAAACGACCAAGACTGACGGCCTCGGCCCGAAGCCTTTTCTTTTGTTCCGAACGGGTTCTGGCCCCCATCGTCTAGCGGCCTAGGACACCGCCCTTTCACGGCGGCGGCA
>JBDTQQ010000237.1:0-4834 GCA_039932075.1 Pseudarthrobacter sp.
CCCAACAGGATTTCGGATTCTTCGATGGTCAGGACGTACATGGAGCGGAAGATGGTCAGGCCGGGCAGCAGGATCAGCGCAGCCGGAACGGCCACCACCAACTGCGGGGCGCCCATCTTCAATGCCACCACCCGCGCCAGCAAACCGATCACGACGGCGGCGAGCGCCGGGGAGAACCGGTCACCGATGCCGAGGGAACCGGCGCCCAGCAGGACGAAGTAGCCCACCACTCCCACGCCTGCGGTGGGCAGCAGCAAGTCCCAGGAGGTCTGCTCCGTGACGCCGATGGCCATCACGGCCAGGGCAATGAAGATCACCAGAACCCACAGGTCATAGGCGGGCGGGAACGTCTGGGTGACATCGATGGCCTGCATTCCGGTCATCGCGCCCACCACAAAGGCCACCGCGATGCCGGCCACAATGGCGCCGAAGGTCAGCAGGGTGGACAGGAACCGGCCGGCGGCCGTTACAGGGAACCCGTTGATGGCGTCCTGGACGGAGGAGACCAGGCGCCCGGTGGGCAGGAGCAGGAGGATGCCGCCCACCACCACGATCGCCGGCGCATTGGTGAGGCCGAAGCGCCACAACAGCAACGCGGTGAGCGTGACACCGAAGGAGCACGCCGCCGTCGTAAAGAAGTCCGGAACCCGCCACCTGCCCAGCTGGCGGGCCAGGAGGCTGACGCCGAGGTTGGCCACGAAAGCGATGGCTGAGGACGCTGGACCCCCGCCGAGGACGCCAACAAAAACGGCAGCGAACACGCCGAAGGCCATGGTGACCATCCAGCGCGGGAACGGTTTGGGGCTGGTGATGGCCTCGTCCAGCCTTCGGATGGCTTCATCGCGGCCCACTCCCCCGGCCACAATGTCCGTCACCAGGCGGTGGACTTTGGCCAGGCCGGCGTAGTTGTTGGTCCAGGACCGCACGACCCGAAGCAGCGCGATGGGCGGCTGATCCTTGGGGGCGTAGTTGATGGCCACCGACTGGTTGGTGATGTCCACTTCGATGTTCTTCAGGCCCAGCGCCGCGGTAACGGCAATGATGCTCGTCTCCACCTCCAGGGCGCCCGCCCCGTACCGGAACATGGTCTCGGCCAGGTGCAGGGCAAAGTCCAGGGTCTTCCGGGCGGAAGTGTCCACGCCGCCCACCTGGATCATGGGGTTGGCGTAGGGGCTCCCGGCGAGCCTGTCCACGATGCTCAGTGGCGCCGTCGGCGGGTTCTCCCCCTGGACCAGGCGCCGCAGCATCCGTTTGGCCGCAGCGTCCTGGCGGATCTGGGAGGGCGAGAGCGGCTCTGTCCTGGGCAGGCCGTCGGTATGGGTCTTGCCCCGGGAATTTTCAGGACGTTTGGTCACGTTGGTCCTCCTCCCTGTCTGGCGCTTGTGGGTTGGTCTTACGCCTGCCGCTTCAGCGGCAGTTTGCCGAGTACTGTCCTGGCGGCGGCTACGGCGGCCCGGGCCAGCCTGTTGGCCCGGAAGGCGAGGGGCCGGACGGGCATCACGAAGTCACCCACCAGCTGGACCACATTTCCGCCGAAACCCTTCTTGAACTGGTAGCCGCCGTGGCCTTCCTC
Organism: Pseudarthrobacter sp.; assembly: GCA_039932075.1. Taxonomy (GTDB): domain Bacteria; phylum Actinomycetota; class Actinomycetes; order Actinomycetales; family Micrococcaceae; genus Arthrobacter. The sequence goes on from JBDTQQ010000237.1 coordinate 1,574, forward strand.
GTCCTGCCCCTCGATGCCGAAGGTGCCGTAGAAGTTGTACCTGGCGTAGCCCTTCTCCAGTCCATGGAGCATCATGCCCCAGTACAGGGAGGTGGCCCCGTTGAAGTAGATGTAGTCCTGCTTGGTGCCGCCGATCACGCAGGTTACTTCGTCGCCGAAGCAGACAAAGTGGATGGCTGCCACGGTGGCGACGCCCACGGAATCGGGGAACCGCTCGATGTCCTTGAGGCTGCGCTCATAGCTGTCCGCCAGGTCCTGGACCACCTTGAGCCGGTTGGCTTTCTTCTTGCTGCCGGTTTCCTCGACCTCACGGCGCAGCTCGGCGGCAGCCGCGGATTCGGTCTCCAGACGTTCGGTGATGGACTTCCGGTAGGCCGGGATATCGATCTTGGCCATCATGAGTTTGGTGAACTCGGGCGAGGTGGTCCGCAGGAGGAGTTCGTAGTATTCGCGCTCCCGGTAGACGAAACCCTTCTCGTCTCCTGCGGTGCTCAGCGCGTCGTAGAACTCATCGAGGGTTTCCAAGGTGGCCTGTTCCAGGAACACACCGTTTTTCTCCGCCTTACGGATGGCCTTGCGGGTCCGGTAGCTGGTGCTCATGATGAGCTCCTCGGCATCCTTGATGCCTTCGAGCTTCTTGATGAACATCCAGTTCACATTGATGAAGTCCATCTCCGAGCCCTGGTGTTCAAGGCCCAGGCGCGCCAACCCGGCCACGAGGGGCCTGTTGTCCGTGATTTCGGGGTGCTCGGCACCGTCTTCATCGCGGGCGATGTACGGCAGGTTCGGGGAAATCCGCAGCTCGGCGGCCTTGCGGGCCGCGGAACGCTCTTTGAGAAGTCCGACGACGTCACGCACCAGGGCGGTGTCCGTATAGTCCATGAGGGGGCCCTTTGCGCATTCGCACACCTTGTAGCCCCAGCGGTTGGTGGTGTAGTTCAGTTTGCCGGCGGCAACAAGTTCGCCGTCGCGCCTGACACCGAACAGTTCCACCACCTGGCCGCGGGCACGCTGGAACCGGACAAAGTCAGCCGACTGGATGAAGTTGTTTTGCGGGTGTGTGAGCGAGAAGGATTCGAACTCGGCATCGCTGAGGACGCCAAGCTCGAGCCCGGTTCCTGCCTTGGTTGGATTCACGGAAGTAACCTCATCTGTGGCTGCGCCGCCCGGCCGGGAAGGGCGCTGGCGTTCGTCTGTGTGTGGGTGGTGGGTGCGTGTTGGTGACGCGCTGTCAGTAGAACTGCTGGCCGGTGCGGGCGGTTTCGAGCCGGCGGAAAATCCGCTCCGCGCCCTTGATCCACAGGGCGTGCCGCACCGGGGCGAGCACGTAATCGTGGCAGCCGACGAAGTCTGTAACAGTCTTGGTGAAGCTCGTCTTGAACATGCCCATTCCGTACAGGTTGTGGGCTTTGTTCTTGATCTGCGCCGCCGGCGGGGTGCCACAGAAATCGTATTCGGTGCAGCCCAGCTCCTGCATGCGGCGGATCGCCGCCCACTGGACCAGGTGGGAATCGCCGTACTGTTTACGGTTCTGGGTGGACCCGCCGTCCTTGTAGGTTGCTTTGGCACCGTAGTTGATCACAAAGGCACCAACGCTGGGTTTGCCGTCCTCATAAGCGAAGAAAAACCGGCCCTGGCCACGGTTGCAGAACTCGTCCCAGAACTGGGCGTAGTACTCGTAGCTGCGCAGCGGCATGGAGCCCTTGGCGTTCACCGTGTCCGCCATCAGGTGATAGAGCGCCCTGTAAGTTGCCGGGCTCTGTTCGCGCTCCACCACCTCACAGCCTTCGCGTTCGGCCCGGCGGATCGCGTTCCGGGCGCGGGAGGAGATGGCGCGTAGCACCTCGTTTTCCGGTGCGGTGATGTCCAGCAGTGCCGTAGAGTCGTTGGACTGGATGTTGGGGGCCTTCACCAGGCCGGCCGCGACGAGCTGCGCCTGGGCCTCGGGCGAGGAGATGATGTCCGGTTCAATCTTGATGGTGAAGACGTTGAGCTTGCAGCCCCGGGCGAATGCGGCGCAAGCTTCAAGGGCTGGCTTAAGATCCGCGGCGGAGTCCAGGTCCGGACCCTTGATCAGATACCAAAGGCGGCCGAGGACGGGGAACTTCTTCTCCAGGACCAGGTTGTAGCTGGACGCGCCGCCCGACTCCAGGACCAGGAAGCGGGCGCTCCAGCCGCTGCCGTTCTTTACGGATGCGTAGGCCGCAGACTGCAGCATGTTGCCGCCATTGGGGTTGGCCGTGACGTGCTTGTCCCAGTTCTCAATTTCCTCCGCTGTGGCAAAGCGGGCGGTGAATTCTCGCAAGGGGGCCGTGTCCAATCTCAGGGTTTCGTTCGTGGTTCTGTTCTCGTGGCTGCGTGCGGACATGTAGCCACAAGTCTAAAGCCTGAACCGGTCCCGCTGTTTCAGCAGGGTGGCGAGCGGCTTGACCAGCGGGCCGCCCTTCGCAAGGGTTGACCCATGGAGTCACTGCCGGAAAAGTCCGCCCAAAGCCCCGAAGTCGCCAGCCCTAAACGCGGGCTCGGCCCTCAGGTGCTTGCCCTTGCCATATTCCTGGCAGCCTCCGCCGTCGTCGCCTGGCTAGGTGCGTTCTCCACGGTGGCCAACGTGAACGGCTGGTACGTCGACGCTGACAAGGCTCCCTGGTCACCGCCCAATTGGCTGTTCGGTCCGGTCTGGACGGCCCTCTACACGGCCATGGCGGTCGCCGCCTGGCTGGTCTGGCGCCGCCACGGCCCGGAGTCGCGGCCGGCGTTGGTGGTCTACGGAATCCAGCTGTGCCTCAACCTGCTGTGGACACCAACTTTCTTCAGCCTTTACCCCTCGATTGGCACGGCGGCTCTGTGGCTGGCTTTTGCGATCATCCTTGCGCTGATCGTGGCAGTGACAGTTACGGTGGTCCGTTTCGGCCCGATCAGCCGTGTTGCCGGACTCCTTCTGCTGCCCTACATCACGTGGATTGTGTTTGCGTCGTCCCTCAACCTTTGGGCAGCGCTGAACAACTAACGCCGGGGCGGCTGATCGAGCCCGGAAATCAGTTTTCGAAGTCGGACAGCGGCGGGCAGGAGCAGATCAGGTTGCGGTCCCCGCCGGCGGCGTCGATGCGGCCCACGGGGGCGAAGTACTTGTCCTGCTTGAGGTGGTGGACCGGGAAGACGGCCTGTTCACGGCTGTAGCTGCGGTTCCAGTCGGAATTGACGACGGCGGCGGCGGTGTGGGGTGCGTGGCGCAGCATGCTGTCCTCCACGGTGAAGTCGCCG
>JBDTQQ010000238.1:0-4814 GCA_039932075.1 Pseudarthrobacter sp.
CTACGACAAGTTCTGTACCGGACCAAGTGCATCTCTGCCGAAATGGCAGAGAGGTGGGCTCGTGTTCAAAGACAGGATGCGGTCGGGGAAGTCAGAGTGCTTGTGTTCGCGCGTAAGCTCACGGGTTAGCTCCCGCTGTAGTTCACGAAAGTCCGCCTAAGCCTCGGGCGCAGCCGCTTAGAGCTATCCGGGGTCTTCCCACCGCGCGACCATGTTTCACGTGAAACGCCCATGCATGACTGCCAGGAGCATTTAGGAGGTCCGCCTCGGACCTGCGACCGGCAGCCGTGGTCAACCGAGCTATGGACGACTCGACAGGGATGACGTTTCACGTGAAACATATAGCCGGGCTGCGTACGGGCTTACTGTGGACAGGCCCACTGAGGACATGCGCGACTTTCATGTGTATGCACCCCTCCCTAGCATCGCAGGAGCCCACGGGATGGCAAATGCTGGAAACTGGCCCGGGTCGTTCGTGTCCCGTGGCAAGCCAGATGCTTGTGGTACATGTTGGGCATTTTGGAAGAACCCCTCGCCCTTCGCTGGCTTCGGTGTCTATCCGGAGCCATAGCCGGCATTGGGCTTCTGAGGTCGGCCGTTCGCGTTCCTTCGACAGCCCATGGCCGGTGTGTCGGGAGACCTCGTTGAGACGGCGAATGTGCCGGCAGGATTCCCGCCTATCGACGGACGCGCCTCGCTGTACGTGCCGTTCGCCCAGGCGTACTTCCGTGTGTCAGCGCGGTAATCTCAGTTCCCTGCTGTTCCTCAATTCTCGAGCGTGTTCTTACACGACATAGAACTTCGACGCGGGCTTCTTGCTCTTCCAGTGATGGATGATGGCCAGATTTCCACAGCATGCACGCATGCAAGACATTACGAAAGGTAAAGTTTCTCAGCTGCCCGTCGAATTGGGCACCTTTGAAGGGTCCCTCATTGGCCACCCCTCCTTAACTAACCGCGTGCGTACGCCACAATGTTCGGCGCACACCTAAAAGTTCGCCTATGGTCCGTTCGCGCGGTTGTTGTGGGCTGCGTCGGTGCAGGAATGGAGCGGCAAGCGTGCGTTCCAGGCCTGAAGCCAATCGTGTTCATACGGCCAAGATCCCCCGGCCTGGGCTGCGGCAGTTCGACGTGACTTCTGGTCACATCCAGGTGACTTCTGGTTTTGAGCATCTTTTAGCCTCAGAGTCGTTGTTGCTTTACGGGTCGTGTCTGCCATAGCTACTGGCGCGGTCTTTAGTCCACTCCGGCGTTCTGATGATTCGGGTGTTCTCGGTGTTGCACCAGGTGGGTTCAGCGTGTTTCACGTGAAACATACGCGAGAGCCTCCTATTTCGCCTGACTTAAGCAACGCTGCCGCGGACTGAACTTTAGAACCGGACATCGGGCTAAATTCAACCAATGCGCTGCAAACTGACGATAGAACACCGAGTCTTCCTGATGGTCCTTGTCCATGCTTTGTAGTTCGTACACACTGCAAAAGCGCCTCCATGGGGCGCCTGTATGCATTTGGCGGATGGGTATCCTGGTACCCGCAAGCAATGGACTGGGTGCCGGGCCCCCGAACTCCTTTTCCCCTACCGTGGACATCGACCACTAATTGGCCGCCACCTGGGTGTCGATCCGGGCCGACCGTACAGGTCTCCCATCGTCATCAGCACGTCGAGGACATCTCGGCCAATGACCCGAAACCCCTCCATATTGATTCCCTGACTCCACCGCTATTCGAAGCCAACTAGGCAAAGCAACCTCATCTTCGGCGCGCGGCTAGCGGGCACTGGGCAGCATTGAAGCCCAGGCGTCCTCTACCCCTGCGAAACCCTGAGGCAGCGGTACCTAGACCCGGTCGTTCCGGACCAAGACCGCCCATCCGCTGCGGTCGTGCGGGCGTGGGCCAGGAATCCTGGATCTCATGCCGACGAGAGGTTGAGTAGGAATCGTAAGCAGAGTGCTAGCAAATGAACCGGAGATCGTTTTCTCATGCTGTGGCAGCATTTCGCTGCCTCCATCAGTGTTCGGAAGTGCGTCTGCACCGGCCCACTCCTCTCCGCTCCAGTTCCCGCATTCCACATGCATCAATGTTTCACGTGAAACACACCTGCGCACTCGCCCGTGATGTGCATGCCCATTTCCCAACGACTTTCGAAAGTACGCCATGACCGCCAACAGGGATTCGGGAACGGAGATCTCCCTGCAGTAGTTCCTTGAACTGTCCGAGAACCATCCGGTGGCAACTGCGGCAATGCAGAGAGCCAGGCAACCCGCGGCAGTTGATTAGCAAAACTAGCTGGTGCCTTTAAATGACTGTGGCCACCGCTTCAGGGGAAGCAGTGGCCACAGGTAACCGAGCGGTCTATGTCACTTAGGAAAGGACGTCAGCAAATTCCTTTTCGAAGTACTGCTTGGGCCGGGCTCCGATGACAGTGCTCTTTACCTCGCCACCCTGGAAGAGGTAGACAGCCGGTATGGATGTGATGCCGTACTCGGCAGCAATGCCCGGATTGTCGTCGACGTTGACCTTAACCACGTCGACCTTTTCGCTGTACTCAACGGAGATCTCATCGAGGATGGGTCCCAGCTTGCGGCAGGGGCCGCACCATTCCGCCCAGAAGTCCACAATGACGGGCTTGTCAGCTGACAGGACATCCGAACCGAAGCTTGCATCTGTTACGTCTTTAGCGTTGCTCATAGCGTTGTCTTTCTCTTCGTATGCGGTGCCGCGTATTACGCGTGCAGGTCTGCGAGGTAATGCTCCACGTCGATGGCCGCCACACAGCCGGATCCGGAGGCGGTGATGGCCTGACGGTAAGTGGGGTCCACAACGTCGCCGGCGGCGAAGACGCCCGGTACGCTCGTCCTGGAACTCCGTCCGTCCACTGCAATGGTGCCCTCAGCCGTGATCTTCAGCGTGTCCTTGACGAGATCGGTACGGGGGTCGTTTCCAATGGCCACGAAGACACCGGTAACAGCGAGGTCCGAAACAGTTCCATCCTGAAGGTTCTTGATCTTGAGGCCGGTAACTTTGTCCTGGCCGATGACGTCGTCCACAGTGCTGTTCCAGATGAATGAAATCTTCTCATGGGCCAAAGCGCGGTCGGCCATGATCTTGGAGGCTTTGAGCGAGTCACGGCGGTGAACGACGGTGACCGACTTAGCGAACTTCGTGAGGAAGAGTGCTTCCTCCATGGCCGAGTCTCCCCCACCGATAACTGCGATGTCCTGGTCCTTGAAAAAGAAACCATCACAGGTTGCGCACCAGCTAACGCCGTGACCGGAGAGGCGCTTTTCGTTGGGCAGGCCCAATTCCCGGTAGGCGGAACCGGTGGACAGGATAATCGTCCGCGCCTGGAAGGTTTCGCCCGTACCTATGGTGACAGTCTTAATGTCGCCTTCGAGGTCCAGCGAGGTGACATCTTCAAACTGGATCTCGGTACCAAACCGGGCCGCCTGCTTCTCGAAGTTCTCCATGAGGTCCGGCCCCATGATGCCTTCCGGGAAACCTGGGTAGTTTTCGACGTCGGTAGTGTTCATCAGTTCGCCGCCAGCGGTGACCGAACCCGCCAACAGAAGTGGCTTCAGGTTGGCCCGGGCCGTATAGACAGCGGCCGTGTATCCAGCCGGGCCCGAGCCGACGATGATGACATCACGTACTTCGGACGCGGTGTTTTCTGCGTTGCTCACTGAACGGTGAACCTCTTCCTTAGTCGATGCGCCGGCTTTCCCGACCGGCCACATGTCACAACTGAATCTAGGTGGTGAATATTCCGGAGACCACATACCGGGCAGCACTGACGCCACTGGACGCGGTAGACCAGGCAGCGAAGCGGGCTCCCGCTACTGGACTTTGACTTCCGCCAGCCGGATCCCGTAGCCGTAGCGCGTCTTCGGCGCGGCCAGCTTGGGCAGTGCCTTGATGGACACAATCACGTACTGGGCCTTCACCGGTTCTGCCAGGGGCATGGTGAGGTCGGTTGACGTGAAGCTGTTGGTTCCCACCAGCTTGGCACCGTCCAGTGAAGGACGGTCGTTGGTGTAGACGCTGAGGTTGCCGCCCGAGGCCCCGAGCTGGGTCAGGGTGATGGCAGAAACCGTGGCGGGGCTCTTCAACTTCACGAACAGTGGCACACCGTCGGGGGCCAGGCCGCCCCAAGCTTCGGTAGCGAACTCCATGTCAGACCAGTAGCTGGCAGCGTTGCCGTCAAATGCCTTCACAAGATCCACGTCGTACGTGGCTGCGAAATCAAAATTGCCCTGGCGGGTGATGCTTTCGATGGCGGGCGGTACCGCTGGAGGCGCTGCCGAACTCGCGTTCGGCGTTGGGGTTCCCGTGCCGGGCCCCGTGGTGGCGGGCGTGGTGGCGGACGGGTTGGCCTGGGGACCTCCATTGAATAGGCTGCCCAGGTTGGTGAGGGCGAACACCAGCCCCGCGATCAGAACCACGGCCAGCAGGCCTCCGACGAGCCACCTCATGGACCGGGGCTCACGCTCCGGCTCATCTTCGTAGTAGTCGCTGGAATCGCCAGACGGCGGCACCGCCGCAGCAGAAGGAGACGTCTTGCGTGCTAGCGAAGGGAAGGCCGCCGCCGACCGGCTGGACTCCTTCACCGGCTGGGATTCCGCGGCTTGGTCACGGCCGGCCTCGTGGTCCTCATAGGAGTAGTCGTCCTCGGACCACAGGGAAACCTTTGGTGTATCCGCGCCCGGGCGCCGGTCCGGCTGGCGGCCACCAGCACCAGCACCAGCAACAGCGCCAGCACCGCGTCCCGGTCCGGAAACTGACTCACGGTCGGTCGGTTGCACCTGCTGGGGGGCGG
>JBDTQQ010000239.1:0-4796 GCA_039932075.1 Pseudarthrobacter sp.
CGCAAGCTGCTTTGCCATGGTTTTGTCCTTTCAAGACAGAACCCCGCACAGCTGACCAGCGGAATGCATGATCAGCGGCACGGGGATCCAAAGAGTTACTTTACGACGATCGCCAGAACGTCGCGGGCGGACAGCACGAGGTACTCGTTGCCGCCGGTCTTGACTTCGGTTCCACCGTACTTGGAGTAGATAACAACGTCGCCAACGGCTACGTCGACCGGAACGCGGTTGCCGTCTTCGAAGCGGCCGGGGCCTACTGCAACAACTTCACCCTCCTGCGGCTTCTCCTGTGCGGAGTCCGGGATAACCAGGCCGGAAGCCGTGGTCTGCTCGGCTTCGAGCGGGCGGACAACAATACGATCCTCAAGAGGCTTAATAGAGACCGACACTCGGACCTCTCCTTCTACGTCAGCAAAAATTCATGGACAGTTGAGCTGCTTCGCCGTGGCTGGCAAACCGTCGTCGCGGTGCCGGCAGCAGCCTGGCTGGCAGCTCTTCATGTGTTAGCACCCTCCTAGGGAGAGTGCTAATGACGACTCTATGTACTCGTTAGCACTCGGTCAAGGCGAGTGCCAGAATTATGTCCCTGGTGAACAAGTTGATGCCCTGGAAACCGGTGACTGGACCCGGTCAACCGCAGAAGTGGCAGACCGGCCTACTTATTACCTGCGTAGATTCGCATAATGGCCTGATGGACAGTATCGAAACCCCGAGCACATCCAACGGCGTTCCGTCACCCCAGCCCCCACCGCCCTCCTTTTCGTCCAGAATGGCCATGCTGTGGGGGGACGGCCTGGGCAAGGCCGCGGTCCGGTCAATACAGGTACTTGCCGTGGGCGCGGTGGCCTGGGTGGCGGTTGTAGCCGCTACGCGGATTCCGCTGGTCACCACGCCTGTTCTGATTGCCCTGATTCTGGCGTCAGCCATGGCTCCCGTAGTCCGGTGGCTGGCTGGCCACGGATGGCCGCGCGCCTTGGCCGTGTTCTCCTCGTTCCTGGTGATCCTCGCCGCCAGCGCCGGAATTATCGAGGGGATCGTGACGTTGGTCCGGCAGCAGTCCAATGCTCTCGCGGTTCGCGCGGAAGCCGGCATCGCTGAGCTCCAGAAGTCGCTCACCACGGGGCCGCTGCCCTTTTCCAAGGACCAGATCAGTGCGGCTCAGGTTGAATTCCAGAAGTTCCTCTCCGGCGGGAGCCTGGGAGCCGAGGCCCTGACGGGCCTGAGGACGGCCGGGGAGATAGCCGCCGGTACTGTCCTCACGGCCGTGATCCTGTTCTTCTTCCTCAAAGACGGGGAGAAAATTCGGACTTTCCTCATTGGGTTCCTCCCGGCCGGCCGCCGCGGGACGGCGCACTTGGCCGCCGAACGCAGCATCCTGGTGTTGGGAAGTTATGTGCGTGGAACCTTGATCATTGCCGCCATCGACGCCGTCATGGTTTTGGTAGGGCTGCTGATCCTGCGGGTTCCGCTGGCAGTGCCTCTGGCTGCGGTGGTCTTCCTTGGCGGCTTCGTGCCGATCATCGGGGCGACCGCCGCCGGCAGCCTGGCGGTACTGGTGGCCTTGGTGGAAAACGGCCCCGTGCCTGCGCTGGTGGTCCTGATCATCCTGGTGGTCGCCAATCAGTTCGAGCATCACGTACTGCAGCCGATCTTCATGGGCAGGGTCCTGCGGATCCATGGACTGGTGATCATTCTGGCGTTGGCGGCAGGGGCAACGCTGGCCGGCGTCATCGGCGCCTTACTCGCGGTCCCACTCACCGCCGTCTGCTGGACCATCTACCGGACCCTGGCCACGAACCGGAACAAGCCAAGCACAGAGCCAATACCCTGAACTATGACTCTCCTACGGACGGAGCTATTTCATGTCTGAGCAAAGCAACTCCACGCCTACATCCGCCGAGGGCAGCGTCCCTCTCGCCGGCTCGGAGCGCCCGGCAGCAGAAAGGATCCAGGCCACGCACGGCCCCGTCGATCCTGCCCGCAGAATTGAGGTGACCGTGATCCTGCGCCGTCAGGAACCCCTGACGCAGATGCCCGCCGAGCCGATGTCCCGCGAGGAGCTCGCGGCCCATCACGGAGCCGCAGCCGGGGACCTGCGGCGTGCCACCGATACGTTCACCCGGCTCGGAGCGGAAATCCTCGACGCCGACCCGGCCTCCCGCCGGTTGCGGCTGGCCGGAACCGTCGAACTGTTAAGCAGCATCTTCGGTACCAGCCTGGAAGAAGTGACCAGCAGTGGCCCCCATGGCCACGACATCACCCACCGGCACCGGACCGGAAGCCTGAAAATCCCGAGAGAACTGGACGGAATCGTCACGGCCGTGCTGGGCCTTGACGACCGTCCACAGGCACGTGCGCAGTTCCACGCCATACCGCTGGCCGCAGCCCGTACCAGCTACACTCCGACGGAGCTTGCACGGATCTACAACTTCCCGGCCGGCGTGGACGGCAGCGGCCAGAGCGTGGCCATCATCGAACTCGGCGGCGGTTTCGGCCAGGAGGACTTGGACACTTACTTCGCAGGTCTGGGGATCACCGGGCCCAAAGTCACCGCCGTTGGCGTCGACGGGGCCGCCAACCAGCCCGGACAGGACCCCACCGGGGCGGACGGAGAAGTACTCCTCGACATTGAAGTGATTGGCGCCCTGGCCCCGAAGGCAGAAGTCCTCGTCTACTTCGCGCCGAACTCCGACGCAGGCTTCCTCGACGCCATCATCAACGCCTCACACGCAACCCCGACGCCGGCAGCCATCAGCATCAGCTGGGGCCAGAGCGAGGACGACTGGACCGCCCAGGCCCGGACAGCCTTTGACCAGGCCCTGGCGGATGCCTCAGCGCTCGGCGTTACCGTCACTGCGGCGGCCGGGGACAACGGCAGCACCGATGGAGTGACGGACGGCAAAGACCACGCCGACTTCCCGGCCTCCAGCCCGCATGCGCTGGCCTGCGGCGGCACCCGCCTCGATGCCAACACGGCCACCGGAACAATCAGCGCCGAAACCGTCTGGAACGACGGACCGCACTCAGCCACAGGAGGCGGCTACAGTGACGCTTTCCCCACTCCAGGGTGGCAGAAAAGTCTGGCCGCCCACGCCCGCCACCACAAAACGGTTCCGAAACCCATAACCGGGAGCCATGGCCGAGGGGTCCCGGACGTAAGCGGTGTGGCCGATCCGCAGACGGGCTACAAGGTCAGAGTGGACGGCAAGGACATGGTCATCGGGGGAACGAGCGCTGTTGCACCTCTCTGGGCCGCACTGATCACGCTGTTTGCCCAGTCATCTAACCGGCATTTCGGGCAGATCCAGCCTCTGCTCTACAGCCGGACGGCCGGGTTCCGTGACGTCACCACCGGCAACAACGGCACCTACCAGGCCGCCGCCGGCTGGGATCCCTGCACGGGTCTCGGCAGCCCCGACGGAACGGCCCTGTTGGCGGCTATCACATCCGGCCGTTGAGGAGGCACCTGTCCGCGGAAGCCGGGCTTTGAAGTTCAGGACCGCTCGGCAGCTGTAGGACCGCGCCGTGTCAGGTGGATTCAGCCTTACCGGCCGGTGAGGTCCTCGAAGTCCACGTCCTCGTCGCCGTCGTCGCCTTCATCAGTGGTGCCGCGTTTGAGGTACAGCACCACGGCGCCGCCCGCGGCGGCCAGCAACGAAATCACCAGCAGGATGATGCCGCCTACGCGAGCCCCGGTGTACAGGTCCCGGATCTCCCGGGCTTCGTCGGTGGCGTCCTGGATATTTTTGCCGCCCACGGAATAGACAGTGGCGTTGAAGGTGTCCAGGAAGAAGATGATTACCAGCAGGGCGATGCAGACAACGGCTATGGCGGCTCCGGCGATCAGGGCGGGGCGGGCAATCTTCACCAGGTCCGTGCGGTTGTTTCGGGGCGGTCCGGACGGCTGGGGGCCTGCGCTGTCTTCCATGTCTTCAACCCTAGCCGGATCCTGCGCTTGGCCACCTCCACTAGGCTTGAACCCATGTCTCAAGCACCGCAGGACCAGATCGCCCCGTTGCTGACCAGCGAGGGTTGGGAGCTACTGGCGTCGCTGGGGCCGTACCGCGAGGACGAGGCATTCGAGCTCAATTCGACGCTCCGCAAGGCCGGGCACTCCCCCGAACTCGTCTCAGCCGTGCTCACCCAGTCCAGGCTGCGCACCAAGGCTGAGGCCAAGTTCGGGGAGTTCGCCCGGAGCATGCTGTTCACCCAGGCGGGCCTTGAACAGGCCACCAGGCTCAACGTTGCCGCCCGGCACGCAGAACGCTTCGCGCAGGCGGGCATCCGCCACGTGGCGGACCTCGGCTGCGGACTGGCCGCGGACTCCCTGGCCCTGGCTTCGATGGACATCACGGTCACGGCAGTGGAGATGGACGAGACCACGGCCGCGTGCGCCACCGTCAACCTCATCCCGTTTCCCAACGCCACTGTGGTGCATTCCGACGCCACTTCCGTTTCCCTGGAAGGGGTCGACGGCGTCTGGCTGGATCCTGCCCGCCGGGTCACCTCCACCTCGGGCACCAAACGGATCTGGGATCCCGAGGCATTCTCGCCGCCGCTGTCCTTTGTCGAATCGCTCGCGGCCACAGGGCGGGCTGTCGGCGTCAAAATGGGCCCCGGCATGCCGCACGAATCGGTCCCTGCCGGCTGCGAGGCGCAGTGGGTCTCGGTGGGCGGTGACGTGACCGAAGTGACCCTCTGGTTTAACTCCGTCAGCCGGCCCGGAATCCGCCGCGCCGCCCTGCTTCTCGGGCCGCAGGGTGCCGCCGAGATCACCAGCGGCGAAGATTTCGACG
>JBDTQQ010000240.1:0-4795 GCA_039932075.1 Pseudarthrobacter sp.
CAGGATTTCCCTGCGCCGGATCAGCCGGATCAGCCGCATGGCGCTTTCCGGATCGGAATGGCGCGACATCTTGGCGGTAATTTCCTGCCACTGGGCTTCGAAACCCAGCGGCACGAGATCCTTGTTCGTTCCCAGCCATGCCACCGACTCCGGCGATACCTCCAATAGGTCCGCGATCAGGCGTGAGTTGGAGAGAACGTGGCACAACCGTTCGGCTGCGGCCGTGGAATCGCGGAGCATACCCAGATACCAGTGTGTGGTTCCGAGCGCCTCGCTGACCCGCCGGAAGGCGAGGAGGCCAGCGTCCGGATCAACCCCCTCGGCGAGCCAGTCCAGCAGGATGGGCAACAGCTGGCGCTGCAGGGCGGCGCGCCGGCTGACGCCGGCTGTCAGCGCCTCGATGTGCCGCATGGCTCCCTTGGGGTCAAGGTAGCCCAGTGCTGCCAGCCGCCCCTGGGCTGCCTCCGGCGTCAGCTTGGCATCTTCGGTGCTGAGTTTGGCTGCCGTGTTAAGCAGCGGGCGGTAGAAGATGCGTTCGTGCAGCTCGCGGACTGATCTCTTGGTTTTCTGCCACTGTGCGAGCAGCGCGTCCGAATGCGGGCGGTCCGTGGAGAACGGCCCAAGCACTGCCTTGGCCAGCGCACGAAGGGCCGATTCACTGACTGGCATGAGGTGCGTTCGGCGGAGCTGGAACAGCTGAATCCGGTGCTCCAGGAGCCGGAGATAGCGGTAGGCCTGGTCGAAGGCCGCGGCATCGGACCGGCCAATGTAGCCGCCGGCTGAGAGCGCCGCGATGGCGGCGGTGGTGTCCCTGCGGCGGAGTGACTCGTCGGATTTGCCATGCACCAGCTGGAGCAGTTGGACCGTGAACTCAACGTCACGGAGGCCTCCCCGGCCGAGCTTGATCTGGCGCTGCTCCTCGGCGGCGGGAATGTGTTCGGTCACCCGTCGGCGCATCGCCTGCACTGATTCCACGAAGCCCTCCCGCCCGGCGGAATTCCAAATGAGCGGCGCTACCGCGTTCTCGTAGCGTTCACCGATTTCTCTGTCCCCGGCGATGGTGCGGGCCTTCAGCAGAGCTTGAAACTCCCAGCTCTCCGCCCAGCGGGCGTAGTAGCTCTCGTGGGAGGCGAGGGTCCGCACCAGCGGCCCGGACTTCCCCTCCGGCCGAAGGTTGGCGTCCACTTCCCAGAGGCCCGGCTCCCGCGCCACCGAGGAAATCGCCCGGGAGATCCCGGCGGCCAGGGCAGTACCGATCGTGTTGGCCCGGGCATCGTCCAGGTCTCCGGCGTCGATCACGTAGATAACGTCGACGTCGGAAATGTAGTTCAGTTCGCGGGCTCCGCACTTGCCCATGCCGATGACGGCCAGGCCAACGCCGGCCACTTCCACGGCGCTGAACTTCTCCGCGGCCTCCGCCCGGGATACGGCCAGGGCAGCCTCGATGGCAGCCCCTGCAAGGTCGGCAAGTTCAGCGCCGACGGCGGGCATAAAGTCCAGCGGGTCGGCGGCGCACAGGTCCTTGATGGCAAGGTCCACCACCCCGCGGCGGTATGCCGTCCGTAACGCGGCGTACGCGTCGGAGCCGGTTATCCCGGCCAGCGGCCTGGGCGACCTTGAGTCAGCCCGGACCGATGAGAGAAGAGTTGCCCGGAGCTGCTCCGGATCCGCCTGCAGCGGTTCCGGACTGGCCGTGACCTCGAAGGCCACCAGGTGTTCCGGATGCCGGATCAGGAATTCACCCAGCGCTTCCGAGGCGCCCAGGACCCGGTAAAGCGGCTCGCTGGTCTCCGGGTCGGCGGCCGCCAGGTCCCGGAGGGCCGGATGTTTCTCGATCAGGCGGACCAAGGACTGCAGCGCGACGTCAGGGTTCGCGGCCATCTGCAGGCCCGCGAAGACCCTCTCCTGGTCCAGGCCTTCCAGTTCGGGGGCAGCGAGGAACCTCTCGCCCTTCTCCAGGTCACTGAAGCCGGCCGAGATAAGGCGGCGGGCGAGGCTCACCGCCGCCGCCTAGAGGATGCCGAGGTTGCGCTGCAGTTCGTAAGGCGTCACCTGGAGCCGGTAGTCCTGCCACTCGGCGCGCTTGTTGCGCAGGAAGTGCTCGAAGACCTGTTCGCCTAGAATCTGCGGCATCAGTTCCGAATCCTCCATGGACCGGATGGCGTCGTGGAGGCTTGCCGGCAGCGGATCATGCCCCATGGCGCGCCGCTCAGCCGAGCTCAGCGACCAGACGTCGTCCTCCGCCGCTGCCGGGAGTTCGTAACCCTCCTCGATGCCCTTCAGGCCCGCGCCCAGCAGGACCGCGTAGGCGAGGTACGGATTGGCAGCAGAATCGATTCCGCGGTATTCGATCCGGGCTGACTGGCCCTTTCCCGGCTTGTACAGCGGTACGCGGACCAGCGCCGAACGGTTGTTGTGACCCCAGCTCAGGTAGCTAGGGGCTTCGCCGCCGCCCCAAAGGCGCTTATACGAGTTGACGAACTGGTTCGTCACCGCCGTGAACTCCGGGGCGTGCTTCAGGATACCGGCGATAAACTGGCGCGCCGTTTTGGAGAGCTGGAACTCTGCGCCGGCCTCGTAGAACGCGTTCGCGTCGCCTTCAAACAGCGAGAAGTGGGTGTGCATGCCGGACCCCGGGTGCTCGGTGAAGGGCTTGGGCATGAAGGTGGCATAGGTCCCCTGCTGCAGCGCCACCTCCTTGATGACAGTCCGGAACGTCATGATGTTGTCCGCTGTCTGGAGGGCATCGGCGTAGCGGAGGTCGATCTCGTTCTGGCCCGGCCCGGCTTCATGGTGGCTGAACTCCACCGAAATGCCAACGGATTCCAGCATGGTCACCGCTGTGCGGCGGAAATCCTGGGCCACGCCACCGGGCACGTGGTCGAAGTAGCCTCCTTCATCCACCGGAATTGGCGAGCCGTTCGGGCCAGGCTCCTGGGATTTCAGGAGGTAGAACTCAATTTCGGGGTGCGTGTAGCACGTGAACCCCATATCTGCAGCCTTCGCCAGCGTGCGCTTCAGGACGTTTCGCGGATCGGCGGAGGAAGGTTCTCCGTCCGGGGTCAGGATGTCGCAGAACATACGGGACGTCTGTTCAGTCTCACCGCGCCACGGCAGGATCTGGAAGGTGGAAGGATCCGGCTGTGCCAGCATGTCCGACTCGAAGACCCTGGCCAGGCCTTCGATGGATGAGCCGTCGAAGCCGAGCCCTTCTTCGAAGGCACCCTCAACCTCGGCCGGCGCCAGTGCCACCGACTTAAGCGAACCTACGACGTCGGTGAACCACAAACGTACGAACCGTATGTCGCGCTCCTCGATTGTGCGCAGGACAAACTCTTGCTGGCGGTCCATGGTGGCCTCTTCTCCGGTCAACGTTCATGCCCCGGGTCCGCGGGAGCGGCAGCCGGCAGCAGTTCACCATCACTTTACTAAGCAATCCCTCCCGATGCGGGAGCCGCCGCCGCGCGTAACACAGGGTTAACATCGCAACCCGGCGCGATCCCGTAAACCCACGGCCTAATCGCCCCATCCGCCGCAACGTTATGATGCGTATCACAGCACGCGCGGCTTCAAGCGGGTGGCTCGGACCCTCTGTCCCGCACTACGCTCTTGCCATGGCCACAACCAATAGCTCCGGCTCAAGCGCGTCCGCTGAAGTACCCGCACCTTACGGAAACGGGCCTGCGCAGGCGCAGGCGCCGTCGTCGGGAGCCTCCGCCAAGCCGGCGGCCAGAGTCCGCATCCACCACCTGCAGCAGGCCAAGCGTGACGGCACCAGGTTCGCCATGCTGACCGCCTACGAGCAGTACAGTGCCGAGATCTTCGACCAGGCGGGCATTGACGTTCTTCTGGTGGGAGACTCCGCCTCCAACAACGTCTTTGGCAACGAGACCAGCCTGCCGGTGACGGTGGATGAACTCCTCCCGCTCTGCCGGGCGGTGGCCCGCTCGGCGAAACGCGCTTTGGTGGTGGCCGACCTGCCGTTCGGCAGTTACGAGGTCTCCGCCCAGCAGGCCGTGGCAACCGGCGTCCGGTTCCTTAAGGAAGGCCTGGCACACGCCGTCAAGATCGAGGGCGGCAAGTACTATGCAGAAACCGTCCAGGCCATGGTGCAGGCGGGGGTCCCGGTGATGGCCCACATTGGGTTCACCCCGCAAAGCGAGCACGCACTGGGCGGCTACCGTGTCCAGGGCCGGGGCGATGACGCCCAGAGATTGATTGACGACGCCGTCGCGCTGGCTGAAGCTGGTGCGTTCAGTGTCCTGATGGAAATGGTGCCCGCTGAGACCGCGGCTGCCGTGGACGCGGCAATTGACGTTCCGACGGTGGGCATAGGCGCCGGCAATGCAACCACCGGACAGGTTCTGGTCTGGCAGGACATGGCCGGACTCCGGGGCGGCCGCATGGCGAAGTTCGTGAAGCAGTACGCCGACCTCCGCACCACGCTCAGCGACGCGGCAAGGGCGTACGGCGAGGAAGTCCGGTCTGGACAGTTCCCCGGCCCGGAGCACTCGTTCTAGCGCAGCGTCCTGGAGTCCGGTGCCTTACTCCCCGACTTTTGTGGCGCCGTCGTCGACCTTGATGGCGGACACCTCGAACTCCAGGGTGATTTTGTCCGACACCAGGACCCCGCCGGAGTCCAGGGTGGTGTTCCATTTCAGTCCGAAATCCTGGCGGTTGATGCGACGGGAACCGTCGAGGCCGGCCCGGAGGTTGCCCATGGGATCCCGTTCGACGCCCATAGAGTCGATCGGAATCGAGACCTCCCGCGTGATGCCCCGAATGGTCACGCTTC
>JBDTQQ010000241.1:0-4779 GCA_039932075.1 Pseudarthrobacter sp.
GCTCCGTGGTGTCCGGGCCTGCGACCAGAATGCTGACCGGACGGTTGAGTACCTGGTCCATCCCGTCCAGCACCAGATCCTGGTCGTGTGAGGTCAGTACCGTGGCTGTGACCTTGTAGCGGCCGCCGAGTACTGATCCAACGTCGATCGGGTGGGACACGTGTTCCTCCTAGACTGTCCGGGCATTGTTGGCGTCGACGGGCCTCTCGCCGGCCGGAACCGGACAAAAGCCGGCCGGCTAGCTGGTTTGCGCCTGCCTGCAACTACCCCTGTTCAGGTTCGATCCTAGCCGATTGGCCATGTCCGCCGCGGGCGACAGGCAGCCGGCCACTCCGTTGAGATTACTTTTTACGGGGCCGTCGGGGCCTGAAATGCGGGTTCCTGCCGGGCTGCCCCTGGAACGTGCGCCGGCCAGGCAGCGGAATCTCTTCGCGCAGCAGTCCTCCGCGCGCGGTGGCGGGAACGTCTTCAGCCGGCAGATATTCACCCGCGGGTTGGGTGCCGTCCTCCGAGGGGGCCACCACGGGTGCCGCATGAGTATGGCGCTCGGGCGCCGGTCCCGCGCGGAACGATGTCGCGTCGAACTCGCCCGAGATGCGCGGAATGAGACCGGTATCCACGGAGACCGTGGCGCGTTCCGGCGTCGGACGTTCCACTTCGGAACGGGAACCAGAGCCGGACGCGGACGACGACGGCGTTCCCCCCGTCGTGTCCGACGGTCCCGCGGCGCCGCGCCCCAGCCGCCCGAGCAGGGGGCGGAGCAGGTCCCGGAGTTCCGAGACGTGGAAAATTTTGAGCAGGAAGACGTAGACCACCAGCATGATGGGTCCGACGACCATCAGGGTCACCAGGGCGGCAACCCGGTCGCTCCAGGCGAAGCCGTCCGGGCTGTAGCTGCCCATCATCCACAGGGCGCCGGAACCTGCAACAGCGGAGCCGAGAGCCGCATAACCCATCCGGATATATGAGTTGGCAATGCGTGGACCGTCGAGGTGGCCGAGCAGCCGGCGCAGGAAGAAGGCGCTGATGACCACCGAGAGGATGTTGCCCACCATGTACAGGATGGCGATCGCGTAGATGATCTGGCCCACGGGCATGAACTGGATGGCAAAGGCCCCGGCCACGTAGACGACGGCCAGCAGGAGCTGGACGTAGAACGGCGTGCGGGCGTCCTCATTGGCGTAGAAAACGCGGGACATCATGAAGTTTGCGCTCATGAAGGGCGTGCTGAGCGCCAGGATGGTCAGCGTCTGTGCCAGCATCACGCCGTCTTGGCGAAGGCCGCCCGAGAAGAACATTCCCAGCGGCCCGGCCAGCGCAAAAAGTGCCAGCGCACCAAAGACCGTGGCTACGGCCATGGTGCGGAGACCGTGCGAGAGTGCATCGCGCAGTTCGGCCCGATTGCCGTCCTGCGAGGCACGGGTCATCCGGTTAAAGAGGACCGTGGCGAGCGAGAGCGCAATGATCGAGTGCGGCAGCAGGTACAACTGGCTGGCCACTTCGAGGACGGCGTTGCCGGGCAGCATTTCGGCCGCAGGGTTGCCGGCCTCCTTCAGCCGCAGGCGCTCGGCACCGGGAATGGTGGCAATACGCATGACGTACAGGAAGGCCAACTGTCCGACGGCGGCAGTCAGGAGCGTCCAAACACTCAGCTTCGCTGCCTGGCCAAGTCCTACTCCGCGCCACCCGAACTTGGGCCGGAGGCCCAGTTTCAGGCGGAACACCGGGATGAGCAGGATGGCAGTCTGGGCCACCACCCCTATTGTGGAGAAACCGGCCACGAGCAGGGTCTGGGTAGAACCCCAGTTGTCCAGGGTGTGCGGGTTGACGGCGTTCTGGCCGAAGATCCAGATGAACATACCCAGGCCGGCGATGCCCACCACGTTGTTCAGGATGGGCGCCCACATGGCCGGGCCGAAGGCTCCGTTGGCATTCAGGACCTGTGTGAGCAGGGCGTACAGGCCGTAGAAGAAGATCTGCGGCAGGCACCAGAAGGCAAAGGACACGGCGAGGGCCTGCTGCTGGGGCGAGTAGCCCTGGGTGGTCACCTCAATGACCCACGGGGCGGCAAGCGTGACCAGGGCTGTGAGGCCCAGCAGCAGCAGGACAGCCAGCGTCAGGAGCCGGCTGATGTAGTCCGCTCCCCTGTCCGGAGCCTTGCTCGCCTTGATGATCTGCGGCACCAGCACGGCGTTGAACACGCCGCCGGCCACCAGCAGGAAGATCAGGTTGGGCAGGTTGTTGGCGTTGATAAACGTGTCATTGACTGTGGAGCCGAGGCCCAGTGCGGCGCCGAGCATCCAGGTCTTGCCGAAGCCCAGGAAACGCGACACCAGCGTGCCGGCGGCCATGATGGCGCTCGAGCGTGTTTCGCTCGCGCCGGTGGGGACGCTTGGTTCGGTGGGGACGCTGGATTCGCTGGGACCTGGCTGCCCGGCCAGGGTTGGCTCATCAGCCGGAGCCACGGGCCCGGAGGCAGGCCCGGTGGAACCAGTGCGGCCTGCGCTATTGGAGGGAGGATTGGAAGCTGACATCGAGTTCATCGTCTCACCCGGACACTGTTTGTTCGGCACCGGACCGTTCCGCTCCAAGGCGTCGGCCGGCCCTGGCGTGCGGCAACTGGCTCAGAGGTGTTCGGGCAGGACGTCCCGGGCAAGGTCCGCGATGCGGCGTTCATTGGGAAAGGAGAGTTTCCGTGCGAGTTCCCGGATGGGCACCCATGCCACATCCACGGCTTCATGGTCGGGATCGTTTTCAATCGTGAGCTCCCCGCCTGTGGCACGCAGCAGGTAATGGTGCACTGTCTTGTGGACGCGGTGCCCGCTGACGGTGAACCAGTAGTCGATGCTGCCCAACGGTGCCAGGATGTCGCCCTCGATGCCGGTTTCCTCGGCAATTTCGCGGACCGCCGCCTGCTCGTTGTTTTCCTCACCCTCGGGGTGGCCCTTCGGCAGGCACCACTCCAGTCGTCCGCCCCTGTTAAGGCGGGCGATGATCGCAACCCTGAGCTCGGCGTCGGACGTGTCCACCACCACGCCGCCGGCGGAGATTTCCTCCACTGTGGGAAGCGAGGCCGGTGCCGAGTGCAGGGCAGGCGCGACGTGGGCACCGATTGCCGACGGCAACGGTGCGTTTGTCCTCCTGCCGGGAGCGCTCGGTACGGGATGGGCCATGCAGTCCACTCTAACGACTCTTGCCCGTTCTTGATGACCGGAACATGACATCAAGATGGACTGCGTATGACTCACTTTGAGGGGCCCTGAGGGAATAGGGGTGATCTTGACCAGATTTTGGCCTGCCAAGCCGCTGGTTTCTGACAAGCTTAAGTAACTATGGCGCACGCACATCACAAGACTGATTCCCACACCGTCGATTTCCAGGTGGACCCGGTGGTCCTGGAGCTCGGCCAGCGCTTTGTCGATGCCGGCCACGAACTGTCCCTTGTGGGCGGTCCGGTGCGGGACCTGTTCCTGGGGCGCGCCTCACTGGACCTGGACTTCACCACGGACGCCACCCCGGACCAGACAGTTGCCCTGATCAAAAAATGGGCGGACAACTTCTGGGAAATTGGCCGGGCCTTCGGGACCATCGGAATGCGCAAGGCGGGCTTCCAGATTGAGATCACCACATACCGGGCTGAGGCCTACGATCCCGAGTCGCGCAAGCCCGTAGTGGCTTTCGGCACCTCGCTCACGGACGACCTGCTGCGCCGGGACTTCACCATCAACGCGATGGCCCTGCGCCTGCCTTCCCTTGAACTCGTTGACCCCTTCGGCGGCGTCCGGGACCTCCACGCCTCGCTGCTGGCCACGCCGGGCTCGCCCGAGGACTCCTTCTCCGACGATCCGCTCCGCATGATGCGCGCTGCCCGGTTCGCCTCCCAGCTGGGCATCTCGGTGCACCCCGACGTCCGCCTGGCCATGAGCGGGATGGCGGAGCGCATCACCATCATTTCCGCCGAACGCGTCCGTGACGAGCTGGTCAAACTCATCTGCGGCGCGCGCCCGCGGACCGGCGTGGACCTTCTGGTGGAGACCGGGCTGGCCGAGTTCGTGCTGCCGGAGGTGTCCGCCCTGCGCCTGGAATCGGACGAGCACCACCGCCACAAGGACGTCTACCAGCACTCCCTGCAGGTGCTTGAGCAGGCGGCCGCCTTGGAAACAGATGCCGACGGCGCCGTGCCGGCTCCCGACTTTGTGCTGCGGTTCGCAGCGTTAATGCACGACGTCGGCAAACCGGCTACGCGCCGCTTCGAACCGGGCGGCGCGGTCAGCTTCCGCCACCACGACATGGTGGGTTCCAAACTCACATCTAAGCGAATGAAAACACTGCGCTTTGATAACGACACCATCAAGGCCGTTGCCCGGCTGGTGGAACTGCACATGCGCTTCTACGGTTACGGCGATGCCGGCTGGAGCGACTCTGCTGTCCGGCGCTACGTCACGGACGCCGGCCCCCAGCTGGAACGGCTGCACCGGCTGACCCGATCGGACGTCACCACCCGCAACCAGCGCAAAGCTGAACGGCTCGCTTTCGCCTACGACGATCTGGAAGACCGGATCGCCGCCCTGCGCGAAAAAGAATCCCTTGACGCGGTTCGCCCGGACCTGGACGGGGCCCGGATCATGGCCCTCCTTGAACTCAAACCTGGTCCCGTAGTGGGCCGGGCCTACAAGTTCCTGCTGGAGGAACGGATGGAGCATGGCCCGCTACAGCCGGAGGACGCCGAAGCCAGGCTGCTCGCCTGGTGGGCACATCAGCCCGAGGCAGCACCGCCCG